>JAKJAB010000100.1:0-10183 GCA_022707725.1 Chloroflexota bacterium
CGATGGTCACGTTTTACGATCCCGGTCATCTGGTGGATGGTGATTTGTCACTTGTCCTGTACGAGGCGTATCCCGGCGACTCGCGCCGAGATTACGTCCCGGCCTATCGTTTCAGAATGATGCTCATTGGGCAGAAGCAAGAGATTGGTAGGATCGAGTTGCGCGTCGGCAACAGTGAGCATATCGTGTTATACGCCGGGCACATCGGCTATCGCGTGTTACCGATGTATCGCGGGCGTCACTATGCCGCTCGGAGCTGCGCCTTGCTCCTGCCCTTGGCACGTCACCACGGATTGAATCCCCTGTGGATTACGTGCAATCCCGACAATTACGCCTCCCGGCGGACGTGCGAGCTGGCTGGCGCCACGTTCGTCGAGATCGTCGATCTGCCGGAGGACACGGATATGTACCAGATGGGCGAGCGCCAGAAATGTCGCTACCGGTTGGATTTGTGAAGGGAAACGCTGATGCAGTTCGCTGATAATTCCAGAATTGGACGCCCTTTCGCCAAAGACCCGGCGGTCGTGCGTTTTGCCGGGAGCTATTGGCTCTATTATTCCCTGCCGTCGTATGGGGATGAGCGCGCCGGCAACGGGTGGGCAATCGGCATCGCCCGCAGTGACGATCTTGACACGTGGCACAAGATTGGTGAATTGTCCCCCGCTGCGCCTTACGAGCATAGGGGATTCTGCGCGCCGGGCGCTATTGTTTTGGCGGATCAAGTGCATCTTTTCTACCAGACCTATGGCAATGGTCCCAAAGATGCAATCTGTCACGCGGTTTCTGACGATGGAGTGAATTTCGCCCGCAATCCTACCAACCCAATTTTTGCTCCGGCAGGCGCGTGGACTGTAGGTCGCGCCATTGATGCGGACGTCATCATCCACGAGGGCCGGCTGCTGCTTTACTTCGCCACGCGCGATCCCGCGATGCGCGTCCAGATGCTCGGCGTGGCGGCTGCGCCGCTCGATTCCGGCTTTGGCCGCGATGCCTGGTCGCAACTGTGCGACGCACCGATCCTCGAACCGGAGTTGCCGTGGGAGCAGGAGTGCATCGAAGCGCCGGCCGTCTGCAAACGCGACAGCGTATTCTTCATATTCTACGGCGGCGCGTACAACAACAAGCCGCAGCAAATCGGCTGCGCGACGAGCGCCGACGGTGTTCGCTGGCAGCGATTGTCCGACATGCCCTTTCTGCCCAACGGCGCGCCGGGAACGTGGAATTCGAGCGAATCAGGTCACCCGTTCGTCTTTGTGGACGACGATGGCGCAACATCGCTCTTTTTCCAAGGGAATAACGATATGGGAAAGACCTGGTATCTCTCGCGGAGACGTATTGGCTGGCAGGACAATAGACCTTACCTGATGGAGGAATGAAAATGCCGTTTACACCACAAAATGTCAAAGGATTGCACAACTACTTTGTGGCAGATGATATAAACTCAGGCGCGCTCCGCTTGCACATCTCCGAGATCGCGCCGGGGACGAGCGCACATCCACCGCACATCCATGCCGGTGTGGAAGCATTCTATGTGCTGGAAGGGCGCGGTGTGCTCAGCGTAGAAGGTGAGCCGCCGCAATTCCTCAGTCCCAATGAAGCGATTGTGCTCAATCCGGCCAAATCACACGGCCTGACCAATACCGGCGATACACCGATGCGCTATATGGTTATCATTGCGAAATGCTCTGATGGAGATTGACAATGGACGACGCATACTGGCCCGAACCTCGTGAAACGTATGAGCAGCGCCGCCAACGTTACCTGGAATTCTGCGCGGCGCAGTCGCCGGGTGGGCGCGTGGGCTTCTTCAGCCAGATTGCTCGCCTGGAACTCGGTCTGGCGGTGGACGAAGGCCCGATCCGCGAGGCCATCGCCTTCGTGGATTCGCGCCAGGACTGCTGCGATTTCGCCGTCGGCGGGTTGCTGCGCATCCTGTACAAGTACCGCGAGAGTTCGGGCATTTCACCCGCCCTGATCGCCGACATCGAAGCGTGCCTGCTGCGCTTCAAATACTGGTTGGACGAGCCGGCGGGCGACAACAACCGCTGTTACCACACCGAAAATCACCAGATCATCTTCCACAGCGACGAATTGCTGGCAGGCCAGCTTTTCGAGGAGCGTACCTTCGAGAACGACGGCAACGACGGGCGTTATCACATCGACCACGCGCTGCACTTCATCAACCGCTGGCTCGACTTTCGCGCGCGTTTCGGTTTTAGCGAGTGGCTCTCCAACTGCTACTTCGAGGAAGATCTGCTTGCGCTGGTCAACCTCTACGACTTCGCGCGGGATGCGGAGGTGCGACGCCAGGCAGGACTGCTCATCGACGTGATCCTCTTCGAGATGGCGCTGCACACCTATCGCGGCGTCTTCGGCTGCACGCACGGGCGCACGTACGCGCGGCTTATCGAGGGCGGGCGCAACGAAGATGCTGCCAATACTGCCAAGCTGATGTTCGGCATGGGGCTGTTCAACAACCCACACAGTCTGGGAACGGTTCCACTGGCGACGAGCGCCTACCGCTGCCCGCCGCTCATCGCGGCGATTGCAGGCGATTTACAGGAACCACTGCTCTTCGAAGAGCGGCATAGCCTGAACATTGAGGATGCGCCCCAATATGGGCTATCCTATGATGACATAGAAGATGGGCATTTGTTCTGGAGCATCCAGGATTATCTGCACCCCCACGTGTTTGCTTTGTCCAAACGGATGTCGGCTGAGTACGGTGTGCGTCTGCACGAGGATTACGAGGCTCGTTATCAGGCGTTGTTCCAGTGGCAGATCAACCGTTATGGCGAGATCGTTGATCCCAACATGGACTGCCACGCGATGACCGAAGTCCACATCCAGACCTACCGCGCGCCGGAGTATCTGCTCAGTTGCGCGCAGGACTATCGCCCCGGCAAGCCCGGCTACCAGCAACACACCTGGCAGGCCACGCTCGGCATCGACGCGGTCGTGTTCACCAATCATCCCGGCGCGGAGGATGAGATTTCGCGCCCCAACTTCTGGGCGGGCAACGGCGTGATGCCGCGCGCCGCGCAGCACCGCAACGTCCTCGTCTGCATCTACCACGCCCCGCCGGATGACGCCTTTCCCTTCTCACACGCCTACTTCCCGCGCGCGGCTTTCGACGAAGTACTTGAGCGCGACAACTGGGTCTTCGCCCGTAAGGATGACGGCTACCTGGCGCTGTATAGCCAACATCCCGTGCGCTGGCTGGTGGATAAGGACGGTGCGGTTGTCGAGGCGCGGGCCGAGTCGCCAGACAACGTCTGGCTGGTCGAGATGGGCCGCCGCGCCGATTGGGGCGACTTCGCGGCTTTCGTCGAAGCGGTTGCGGCGAGCGCCATCACTTGTACCGGGCTGGATGTCAGCTACAATTCTCCTTCGCAAGGATGGCTCGAGTTTAGCTGGGCCGGGCCGCTGCGGATGATGGGCCAGGAAATCGCACTACACGACTACCCGCGCTTCGACAATCGCTACTGCCAGTGCGCGTTCACCGCGCCGCAGATACACATTCAACGTGGTGAAGAGAATCTAATGTTGGATTTTCGTTCTGTTCGAGAGAAAGCAATCTAGCATCAACCTTCAACCTTCAACCTTCAACTTTCAACGTTCGGCAGATTGGGATTTGTAGGTAGACGGGAGTACCCAAAACCGGCGAGACGGAGGTCGCTTATCTGCTGCGCCAATTGGGCTGACACACCCGGAGAATATCGCCTCGCAGCGCGTGCTCGAAAAGAGCGGCCCGCGGTTTGTCGAAGAGGCTGTCTACTTTGGGATGAACTGTTATCGCTTTGTCATCCGGCGTGACTAAAACGATCCTCTCAACGGATCGAACGAATTTAAACGGACATTTCTCCGTCCGAAGCCCTTTTGCTTTGTAGGGGCCTATGCTGCAAAACTTGAAGAAGCAGATTGGACTTTTTCAGGGCGTTCAGGCGCTAGCCGACGAACGATTACCGCCAGTGTGAATCAACGTGGTGTTGCAAAGATGCGTGAGAATTGGGTCTATCGGCTAGACAAATGAAAAACTGATCTGGGCTTCTCTGGTTGTGAGTTGCGCTAAAGTGGGAATGGCGTCGAGCGCCATAAGGTAGTATTCTTCGTGTCGTTCAATGCCGATGCCGGTATAGCCCACGGCTTCGCACGCCGCTATTGTAGAGCCGGACCCCATAAATGGGTCGGCGACCAAACCTTTTCCTAGCGGGAGAGAAGCATAGACCAATTGTCTTAACAAGGATTGGGGTTTCAAACTGGGATGATCGGCAATCTTCCGTTCGGCCTGTGGTGTGCGTTCACTCTCGATAACGTCTTCGAATGGATTACCGTCCGGTTTGCGACGCAGCCCGCCAGTCCCGAATTCGCGTAAGCAATCGCTGACTTTCATTCCGTTGGGCATAGGTTTGCGAAAGATGCCCCAGGGTTCATAACAGCTTCGGGGCATCGTGCAAACGTTGCTGAACTCCTGTTCGGCATTTTTAGGCCGGTCGCCGCCGCGCAGCGTTCGCACAAGACGAATCACTTGGCCGCGAAATTCGAATCCGGCGTGGGCGATAGCAGTGAATATCATCTGTGACAGCAGCGCATTTGACGCGAGAAAAATGTGACCGCCAGGGCGGAGAATTTTTAGAGTCAATCTCGCCCAGGTGACGAAGTATTCTTCAACCCGCGCCAGGTCCGTTGGCGAAAAAGCGGTAAAGCGTGGCAAGGGCGAGCGGTCATGCCCGTCGAAAGATGGTGGGATGCGCCAGACTCCGCCATTGCCATTGGCGCGCTTTTCTAATTGGTCGAAATCGTACTCTTTGACGCCGTAAGGTGGGTCTGTCACGATAGCATGAATACTGGCTTCTGGCGCGCGTTCCATCCATTCGAAGCAATCGGCCAGGATAGCAACCGATTTCTCGAAATCGTGATGTTTGTACGCAAAAGTATAGGGGGCCAAGACCGGGTTGGTTTTCATATTTCTTCGTGTACAATTTCACCTAGCTCATAGACCGGCATAAGCTCGTGAATGACGTTGATGAGTTTGCGCTGTTCACTTTGATTGACAAGCAGGTGCTCGAAATCGGCCAGGCTAAGGATGATGACCTGCGGCACACTGCGTCGTTTGACAACATAGCGCGTGTTGTTCAAGATAACGTCGCTCAAAATACGGCCGAAGTTGTTCTGCGCTTCTGTTGAGGCGATAGATTTTGTTGTCATGACACCTGCTTGAATTAGCTGATTTAGCTAATATTATACAATACAGCTATCAGATGTCAAGTTATGCGAGATGAATTGTGTCCGAAAAAACCATACGCATATCTCTCCCGGAAAATTTCAACCCTGAAACTTTGATGCTTGCCAAGATTACCGAAAACGGCGTCTTTCACGAATCGCGGCAAGGCGCCAGCTTTACGGCGCGGTTGGTGGCAAACGGCGCGCCGGAAGACCTGGAACTGGCGCATAAGGTGCTCGATGTGGTGCTCGGTTGCCAGGAGCGCCGCGTGGGCGATCCGCACTACGGCAATTTCTTCTGGATGCTCGAAGACGACGTGGTGATGGACCTCAACGCCGTCGAGTTCAATCTGGAACACCTCATCCCAATGATGTTGCAACACGCAGAGCGCCTAGCGCCGGCTATGCAGGCGCGCGTGCTGGACGCTATTCGCCTGGGCCTGGATGAAATTCGCCGCCTGGACGTGTTGCCGGTTTACACAAACATTGCACTGCTCGACATCCTCAACACCTGTCTGGGCGGGGAACTGCTCAACGATGCTGCCATTGCGCAGCGCGGTTACACCAAACTCGTGCTGTGGATGGCGCTGACCGACCAGCAAGGCCACCCCTTCGAATACAACAGCCCGACGTACAGCGCCGTCACGATTCGCGCGTTGGCCCGGCTGGCGGCGCTGACCCGCCACAACGACACCCGCATCCGTGCGCGGACGGCGCTGGCGCGCGTGGGCCTGAGCGCCGCGTTGCACATCCACGCGGGGACGGGGCGCTGGGCCGGGCCGCACAGCCGCGCCTATCATCCGAGCGTCGTCTGTGAGACCGAGGCCGAAATCGCCAAGCTGCGCGGCTGGATCGACGAGGGCGTGCTGCCCGCATGGATCGCCGACGTGCTCGACGCGCGCCCGGCAACGTTCCAGGTGGACGAGACGGCGTCCGCGGAGCGGCAATTGGGCCTCACCACGTATCACAGTCCCTCGTTCGCGCTCGGCGTCTCGGTCAAGGAGGCGGGAGGGCAGTCGAACGTCATTATGGCGCATTACGCGCGTCCCGGCGCGGAGAAACCCGGCGTACTTTACACCCGTTATCTGACCAATGACAAGTGGCTCGGCGATTTCTACCACGCCACCGACCGCACCAAATCGCGCAATCTCATCGAGGAGGGCGAATTCTACGGCGTGCAGCAGGGCAACCGCGCTATTGGATTGTACACGTTGGGCAAAGCGGGGACATTTCACAGTGCCAAAGCCGCCTTCATCTGGACGCAGCGCGCATACATCGATGAAATCTGGGTCGGCGACCGGCGGGTGGAGTCGCTGCCGGTGGACGTTCCGCCTAGTGAGGTTATCGTCATTGGGAGTGGAAGCGCACTCTTTGCATTGCTTCCTCTCACGCGCACGGATTTGGGCCGCGATGCGCCGATCCGCCTGGTGGAGCGCGAAGGCGATCTTGTGTTGGAACTCTACAACTACCTCGGTGCGGAAAAGGGCTTCTGGGAGCTGAACTGGCCCGGCGCGTTCTACAAGGGCAAACCGCAGTGTGGCGTCTACCTGGAAGTGGCCGAGCGTTCTGCCTATTCCGATGGACGCACCTTTGGGCAGGCAGTGGTTTCTGGCGCGCTGTTGGACAAGACGGAAGCGCCTTTCACCTACGCCGCCGTCGGCGAGCGCCTGTGGACGGTCGAGTACAGCCGCGCTGGACAAACTTTAGGTATCGAGGTAGACTTGATGGCCTGGGCGCTCAAGCGCCGTTGGACGCAGGAAGGCGAACTCGGTTGGCCGATGCTCGAAAGCCCGCTGGCGCGGCAGTCGCGCGATGGGCGCATCGAAGTCGGCGGCGCGACGCTCGATTGCGGTAAAGACAGCGCGTGGCTTTTCGTCAGCCCGGCGACCGGGCGCTACGTCGCCGCATATCACGGGCTGCTGCCTGCGCCACTCATGCTCACGACGCCCGGTGGAGCCGTCGAGGTCCCGGCGATGAGCACAGGCATCGTCGTGTGGGACAACGACGAAGTCATAGTCGAGGCAGTGAACGCATAACTTCAACGTCTGGTCAACAAGGGAAAACGCATGGATAGTCAAACAACAACGAAAAAGACACAATCCCGCCCCTGGTATTGGCGGCCTAATCTGATCGTCTTTATCTCCAGCGGCTGCATTATGATTCTGGAACTGGTCGCCGGCCGCATCATTGCGCCGAGCGTCGGCGTGTCGCTGTACACGTGGACGAGCGTGATCGGCGTGATCCTGGCGGGCATCAGCGTGGGCAATTACATCGGCGGGCGATTGGCCGACCGTTGGGCGTCACCGCGTTTGCTGGGACTAATGTTCTTCCTGGCCGGGCTGACGGCCCTGGGCGTGCTGGCCATCGACCAGCTTAATCCTATGGACTATGTCGAATGGCCGCTCATTCTGGAAATCCTGGCGCTTATCGCCGCACTCTTTTTGATCCCCAGCTCGATTCTGGGCACGGTTTCACCGATTGTGGTCAAGCTGGCCATGCACGACCTGGCGCGTGCGGGCCGCACAGTGGGACAGATCTATGCCTTTGGCTCTGTCGGCAGCATCGTGGGCACGTTCCTCACGGGATTCTGGCTTATCTCGCGGTTTGGAACGTATATGATTGTCCTCGGCGTGGCGGTCTTGCTGCTGCTTCTGGGATTGCTCTTTCTCTTGGGGCGTCGATGGTGGGGGGCGGCCCTGGCATTACCTCTCTTGATCGGCGGCGCACTTTGGGCCGGGCAACAGGGCTGGCTCGAAGGGCCGTGCATGGTCGAGACTAACTACTTCTGCATCAAGGTGAAGGAAGAAGACAAAGACGGCGAAACTGTGCGCACGTTAATTCTCGACCGCCTTGTGCATAGTTACACCTCCCTCGACAACCCGACGAAGTTGGTGTACGGTTACGAGAAAGTGTATGCCGAACTGACGGCCTATCAGGCCGTACGCCGCGACGCCTTGCGCGCGCTTTTCATCGGCGGGGGCGGGTATACCTTTCCCAAATATATGGAAGCGAGTTATCCCGATAGCATTCTCGACGTGATCGAGATCGATCCCGGCGTGACGGAGGTGGCCTACACGCACCTGGGACTATCGCGTGACACGCGCATCGCCAGCTACAACGAGGACGCGCGGATGTTCCTGCACCGTCAGCCGACCGAGCGTTACGACTTGATCATGGGTGACGCCTTCAACGATTTCTCTGTCCCATATCACCTCACCACGCAGGCCTTCAACGAGCGCGTCCATGCCTGGCTGGAACCCGACGGCCTTTACATGGTCAACATCATCGACGGAACCTACGGGCGTTTCCTGCGGGCTTACGTCCATACGTTGCAGCAGACTTTTGCCCACGTCTATGTTGCTCCAACGAGTGCGGATTGGCGCGCGGCGTCCCGCAACACCATCGTCATCGTCGGTACGGATACTCCATTGGACATCGACGCCTTCGCTGTCGATTCATATTGGCGGAAGTGGCTTTTGCCTGAGGGAGAAGTAGAGACGTTGTTGACGGAAGACGTTGCAGTGTTGCTGACCGATCGCTACGCCCCCGTCGAACAAATGCTGGCGCCTGTTTTCCTCGGCAAAGGCCCGGAAGAGAATTAGAAATGAGAAGTAGGAGACCCTGATATGATCGGTGACACGTGGCAATCCGAGACTCGGCAATTTGTGGACGAGAAAACCGGCCGGACGATCAAACAACTGACGACGACCGGCAACAATGTTCACCTGTACTTCACGGAAAATTCATTCGATAGCGTCAAGAACGAGATCGTTTTTGTGTCCGATCGTGCGTCGGGCGAAGACAAACGCCCGGAGGACTCGCCACGCTACAACATTTTCCGCATGGATTTGGGCACGGGCCTTATCACGCAGTTGACCGACGAACCACACCCCGTCAAAGGCGTGACCAAAACGCCGGACAGCCGCCTGATCGTCTATACGGTCGGCAACCAGATCAAGCTGCTCGATACGGAGACCGGTAAGCTAACCGTTGTTTACGAAGAGACCGGCAACTTCGGCGTTGGCGCGCCGTCCATCGCGACCAACCGGCGCTACATCGCCTTTACCCGCAATGAGAAAGTGGACGCCCCGCGCGGGCCAAACTACACCGGCTTCAAAGAGAGTTTCTACTACCTGGTGGAGCCGTGAATAAGACGCGAGCAGGTAAACGCCCTCAAAAACGTATTCTTTCCCGTCGCACGAATGCGCTCTGGCGCCTGGGTGCTCTTGCGGTGTTATGGCTGATTATCTTCGGGCGAGGGTGTATCTATCGTCCGAAATCGACCCATCCTGGTGCGCACTTCAACAAGGGAAGCAATGCCGCATGGCTCGGCATCGAATGGGTGAGCCAGCCGCACCGCGCCGACGAGATTATGACGCTCACCATGGAGTTGGCCGAACGACAGATCACCACTGTCTACGTCTACACCAGCTACTACAAGCCGGAGGGAAGCTTCAATCCCACCTACGGCTACGCGGAGGAATTCGTCGCCGCAGTGAAGGACTTTGCGCCCGATCTTGTCGTTCAGGCGTGGATCGGCTTGCCGCTCGATACGATGAATCTCGCTAGCCGCGCTGTCCGTGGCGAGGTGGTGAATTTCTGCGCCGAGCTAGTGAAGGATGCCGGTTTCGATGGCCTGCACGTCGATCCTGAACCGGTCAAAGACGGCGACTCGTCGGTGCTGGCATTACTTGACGAACTGCGCCAGGCGCTCGATCCGGAAGCCGTGCTCTCTATCGCCGGACGGCGTATCTGGCCGCTCTTCCCAGCGGTGCAGTGGCCGCTCGTGGGACAGTGGAGTTGGCGCGCGTCCTATTATCGAAAAGTGGCCCACCGCGTGGACGAAATCGCCGTGATGGTCTATGACAGTGCGTTGCCTACGTCTGGCCTGTATCGCCAGTGGACGAAATTCCAGGTGATCGCGCTCAGCCGCACATTGGTTTACAGCAACGTGCGGCTT
>JAKJAB010000100.1:10193-10463 GCA_022707725.1 Chloroflexota bacterium
CCGCCGCGGAGAACATGCGCAGCGGGTTGCGTGGAACAATCGATGGCTTGAATGACTGGGCAACGTGGGCAAACACGGTCACTGGGATCGCTGTTTATCCGTACTGGGAAACGGATGCGCGTGAGTGGGACATCTATCAAAGCCTCTGGCTGGGTCAAGAATAAAAAGCGCTCCGTTCTGGCAGGAGACGGAGCGCATCAGAGCGTCGATCCTCAGATCACCTGGTAAGCGCCTCCACGACGCGGTTGTACATTTCTGCGATTTCGGGAC
>JAKJAB010000101.1 GCA_022707725.1 Chloroflexota bacterium
CGGATACCGGCTGCGCACCCTACCGTCCCCGCGCTTGGCCCAACCAACAGGGAAGCCATCGACGGTGATGAGTACGAACCCCGCCGGGCCGCGATCCGGCCAGAAGCCGCCGCGCAGATAGTTCGCCAGCCGGGGATCGTGTTGCGCCAGGTCGACGACGTCGCGGACGTCCTCGGGGCGCAGCGCCATCGCCAACGCCTGATCGGGCCAGATTTTGTTGTGACGCAGCGAAGCCACCCACCAGCCGGGGCGCAACACGTGCAGCCCCTCCCATAGTTTCGGGTCCATCGGGGTCACGTAGAGGTCGTCGGTTTTGGTCAACAGCAAGCCTTTGTCGGAAAGGGGCGCGACCAACGTTTCGCCGACGGTTTTCTGGTAGAGGTTCCAAATGCGCCCGGGGATGGCGTTGCCCGTCCAACGCTCCGGCAAATCGTTGGGCGGTTCGCCTTGACGGCGCAGCAGCGCGTAGAAATGGCCGTGTCCCGGCCCAGTGTGCGGCCAAAAGCGTCCGGCGCGCCGCAACGCCTCCGGCGCGTTCACCCATTCGGGACGCCCCGGGTGCAGGCCGGCCACTTGCGGCAGAGCAACGATCTCGAAGTCGGGGTGGTCTGCCAGGAAAGCGGCGACGACGCCCTCGTTCTCTTCAGGAGCAAAGGTACACGTCCCATAGAGCAGTCGCCCGCCGCGCCGCACCAACGGCGCGGTCTGCTCGAGAATCTGCTTCTGGCGGCGCGCGTTCCCCAAAACCGTGTCCAGGCTCCAATCGCGGATGGCCTGTGAATCGCGGGAGGACGTTCCTTCGCCGGAGCACGGCGCATCCACGAGCACCGCGTCGAACAGGCCGGGCCAGCGCGCCGCCAGCCGCTCCGGGGTTTCGTTGACGACCAGCGCGTTGGTGACGCCCATACGCTCGACGTTCATCGCCAGCACCGAAGCGCGGCGGCGGACGACTTCGTTGGCGACGAGGATGCCTGTAGGGTTACTGCCGCCCTGGAGAGCGGCGGTCCCAAGGAGCATCCGCGCCGCGATGTGCGTCGTTTTGCCGCCGGGCGCAGCGGCGAGGTCGAGCACCCACTCGTCGGGATATGGGTCGAGCAGCACAGCCGCCGCCATCGCGCTGGGGTCTTGCATGTAATAGACGCCGAGCGTGTGGTAGAGGTGCGCGCCGGCCTGTTCTTCTTCCTGGAGCCACAGCCCCTCCGCGCACCAGGGGACGGGCAGCGTCTCCCACGGGATGCGCGCGCGCAGGTCATCCAATGGGCCGCGCGCCGGGTTGAGCCGCAGCCCGACGTCGCGCCTGGTCAGGGCAGCAAAAAAGGCGTCCGCCTCGTCGCCGAGCCAGCCGCGCATACGCCCGACAAAATCGGCGGGCCAGGTATCGGGTGGAGTTATTGTCATCATTCACTATCTCTATCCATTGCCATCCTGATAGGGTACGGACAGGTCCGGCATCTCGAGGTACCGCCTCAACTCCGGCATAGGGAAGTGACGGGGATTGTACGTCAACAAGGTCAAATCGTAATGACGCGCAGCCGCAGCAATGAGCGCATCGGCGATGTCCAAGGTCACGCCCTGTTGACGATAACGTCGCAGCCATTCACCGGCCAGATCGGCGACGTGCATGTCCACGGCGTAACAGGCCAGCGCGTTGAGAAAGCGCAGCGTGGCCCCACATTCGCGCTCGCGCATTCCGGCCAGGACCTCCGCGCGCGAGATGGCGGCAATACCCAATTGCCCTTCCAGGGCCAGACGCGCCAGCAAAGCCGTGGTGGGCTGATGGCCGCGGAGGTGTTGAATGAGGACGTTGGAATCCAGCAGGTAATCTGCCATCCACCTACTCCGTAAAGAGAGGCACGCGACGCCAGGTCGAGCGCAACTGTTCCAACCAGCCGTTCACATCCTCAGGTGTGATCAAATTGGGATGATCGGCGGATTCCCATGCGCCGGCGGTCTCCCGCAACGCGGCCAGGACTTTGAGGCGCGCCAGGTATGACGCCGTCGCTTCGACAACGACTTCGCTGCGTTTGCCGGAAGGGACCAACGCATCCAACTCCGCGAGCAACTGGCGAGGAAAAATCACATTGATACGGCGTACATCTTCATTCATATTTTCATCCACTCTTTCTATATGGATATGTCATCTACATTATACACCATATCTATGATGAGGAGAAGCGCGAAATCTCAAGCGCCAGATTCAGCAGAGCAAACACTCACGATTATGGACTGCATTGCGCGGTCACAATCGCCTGGATGGCGCTGGCCTGCGCTTCGATGCTCTCGGTCAAGCGGAACTGCACCAGCGCGCGGCGCAAATTGTGCTCCGCGTCTTTCGTCTTGAAGTACACGTTGCCTTCCAGGTAGTCGGTGAAGAAGCGCAACCCTAGCTCGAACGCGATCAGCCGTACCGCATCGTAGATGTAGTCGTAATCCTTGACGGTCATAAAATGCCGCGCCTCGCCCAGGTACCCTGCCAGAATGGCCTGGCACAGGTCGGTTTCGAAGCGCACCGCAGCGAGCGCCTCGGTTTCTTCTCCCAAAGGATTGCAGCACGAGCGCAGACAGTCGCCGATGTCGTAATGCACCAGTCCCGGCTTGACCGTGTCCAGATCGATCACGCTGACGGCCTGGCCGGTGACGTCGTCGATCATAATGTTGTTGACTTTGGGATCGCCGTGAATGGGACGCAATGCCAATTCACCGCGCCGCACGGCATCTTCCAACACAGAAGCCCAGCCCCGGCGTTGCGCCACAAATCGCTGCGCGTAAGCGATGTCTGGCGATGACCCGGGATACCCGTTAGCCGCAACGACATCGTAGTGCGCCAGATAACGGGGGGTGATGTGAAAGCCTTCGAGCGTGTCATAGAGGCTTTCCACCGGCAAATCGCTGATCAGACTGTGGAACCGGCCGAGGGCATAGCCAATTTCCCCGGCATGACGCTGGTCTCGAATCGTATCATACGTCTGGGCGCTCTGGACAAACGTCGTCATGCGCCAGAAGCCGCCTTCGGGATCGCGCCAGTAGTCTGCGCCGGTTTTAGTACGGATGATGTCGGGTGTCTCCCAACGGCGTCCTTGTGTATCCGCACATCGTCCGTTCGACCATATATGCTCCATAAACGCCCGCATATTCAGAACGATCAACTCTGGACGCCGGAAAACTTGCTGGTTGACTTTCTGGAGAATCGCCTTTTCACGAGGATCGGCTGCCAGCGTGACCAGAAATGTGTCATTCACATTTCCGGAACCGTAACGCTGTACATCCAGCACGTCACCCACAAAATCGAACTGCTCTGCAACCGACTTTAAAGACATAGACATATCCAACGAGTCTGCGTGCGCCTGCGACACTATGATCTCCTTCTGCCGGAAAGTACGCCTGTACCGGCAACAAAGTAGGGGAAGGTGCGCTAAACGCACCTTCCCCTCACGATTCTCTCCACCGATATTGCAAGAAACAGAGCCGTCGCGGAAGGCAGCTACTGTTTCTCGTAAGGTTCGCCGTCGGCAGCGGGGGCAATGGCCCGGCCCACCACCCCGGCCAGCACGATCATCGTCACCAGGTATGGCGCCATCAACAGGAATTGCGAGGGGATCGGCACGCGCAGGATCGCCAGGTTGGTGCGCAACGAATCCGCAAAACCGAAGATCAACGAGGCGCCCAGCGAGCCAATCGGGTTCCACTTGCCGAAGATCATCGCCGCGAGGCCGATAAAGCCGCGTCCGGCGGTCATATTCTCGTCGAAACGCGCCACCGAACTCAGCACCAGATACGCCCCGCCCAGCCCGGCAATCATACCGCCGAGAATCACGTTGATGTAGCGCGTTTTGATCACGTCCACGCCTAGCGTATCGGCAGCCTTGGGGTGCTCGCCCACAGCGCGCGTGCGCAGTCCCCAACGGGTGTAGAACAAGACCACGTGAATCACAAGCACCAGGATCAACATCAGATAAACCGGCACCGTGTTTGTGAAGAGCACCGGCCCTAGAATGGGAATGCGCGACAGCACCGGCAGCGGAAGCGGCGAAAACGTGGGCGGCCTGTTCAGTTCATGGATGACTTGCAGGTAGCGCGAGCTGAAGTAGCTGGTCAAGCCCGTCGCCAGGATGTTGATTGCCGTGCCCGCAATAATCTGGTTGACCTTGTAACGGATAGCCAGCACCGCGAGCAACGCCCCCATCAGCCCCCCGGCGAGCAACGCCGCGATCAATCCGACCCACATACTTTTTCCGATGCTGCCGACCAACGCCGAGGTAAAAGCGCCGATCAGCATCATCCCTTCGATGCCGATGTTGATGACGGCGCAGCGCTCGCACATAACGCCGCTCAACGCCGCCAGCGTGATGGGGACTGCCCTCAACAACGTGGCCTGTAACATCCCCGTCATATTCACGGAGCGGTCGCGCGCTGCCCAGGTGAGAAAGGCCAACACGAACAGCGTCACCACCACGCCCAGTATCAGGTCGGCCTGTTTGAAGCCTTTGGCAAGCTGCCACGCCCCCAGAAAAACCGCCAGCACAGCCAACAGATAGAGCATCCCTTGCGTGCTGAACGTCAGGTTGCCAATCGGCAACGCCCGGCTTAGTTCCAGATCGAAAGCGAAGGTCGTCTGCTGCTTCCCGGTAGTGCCCGGAAGGAAAAGAATGAGCATCAATGCCGCAAAAACCAAAAAGGCGATTCCCAACCCCCGCGCCCGGCGAGTATCTTTGAAATTATCGTTGTTCATAGCGGCCTCCTACATCTGTCCCCAACCGCGTGTCATTACGACTTCCTCGCCGCTTTCCGCTGTGCGAATCCGGTAGAGAGCGCGAATGATGGCCGGAGCAGCGATAAAGATAATGATCAGCCCTTGGAGGATGTCGGTGAGATCCAGGGGGACGCGCGCGACGCCCTGCATGTTGCGCGCGCCGGCCTGCAACGCGCCGAAAAGCAGCGACGCCAGCACTACCCCAAACGGATGGCTGTTGCCGAGCAGCGCCAGCGCAATCGCGTCGAACCCGTACCCTGAGGAGAAAGCGTTGGGCATGAAACCGATGACGCCCAGAATGTCGGTCGAGGCCGCCAACCCGGCCAGCCCGCCGCTCAACGCCATCGTAAGCACGATCGTGCGGGACACGCTCATCCCGGCGTACTTGGCCGCGCGCGGGTTCTGACCCACCGTGCGGATTTCATAGCCAATCGTCGTCTTGAACAGCAGCCAGTAGACAAAAACGGCCGCCAGCAGCGCCAGGATAAAACCTATGTTGAAGCGAATATCGGCGTTGGAGGGGAAGAATTGCGCCAGCCGGGCCGAAGGCTGCACCAGTGGACTGACCGGGCGGCCGTCGCCGCGCGCCATCGGCCCGCCCACGTCGAGCATATACTCCGCAAAGCGGAAGGAGATGTAGTTGAGCATGATCGTGTTGATGACTTCGTGCGCGCCGGTCTTGGCTTTGAGATAGCCGGGAATTACGCCCCAGACCGCCCCGCCGAGGATGCCCGCCAGCAGCGCCAGCGGCGCGTGGATGAACCACGGGACGCCCGTGAGCGCGTACCCCACAAACACCGTCGTCAGCCCAGCGATGAAATACTGGCCCTCTGCTCCGATATTGAAAAGGCCGCCGCGGAACCCCAACGCCACCGCCAACCCTGCAAAGATAAGCGGCGTCGCGTAGCGCAGCGTTTCGGTGATCGGGTAGAGCGATTGAGTCCAGGCCCGCCCATCGCCGGTCTGGATCCAGATGCGTAGGCCGTTCACCATCCGCCCCGGATTGCCAAAGGCGCCGCTAAAGAAAGCGCCGTAGGCGGTCGCAATCACTTCCACCGCGCGCCCCAGGCCGACGCCGAACCCTTCCTCGAACGCCTCGTAGACAGAGGTGTCCGTCACTACGATCACGACCGCGCCCAAAATCAGCGCCGTGACAATCGCCATCAACGGTGTGAGCAGCGCGCGCCAACGTTCACGAAAGCGGCGCGCCGGTTTTTTGTCTTTTGTCGTCTTTGGCGTCGAGTTTTCCTCGCTCATGCTGCCTCCTTTACAGCCGCGGCGTCGGCGCTGTGCTCGTCGGGATGCACTCCGGCCATCAGCAAGCCTAAGTCTTCGCGGGTAGCTTTTTCAATGGGTACGATGTCCATAATCCGCCCCTCGAACATCACGATGATACGATCCGCCAGGGAGAGAATTTCGTCCAGCTCGGCGGAAACAAGCAGCACTGCCGCCCCTGCATCGCGCTTGCGGACCAACTGCGAATGGATGTACTCGATTGAGCCGACGTCCAGGCCGCGCGTCGGCTGCGCCGCAACGACCAACTGTCCCATGCGGCTCAACTCGCGCGCCACAATGACCTTCTGTTGGTTGCCGCCGGACAGGCTGCCCACCGGGGTGAGCACACTCGGCGTGCGGACGTCGTATTCGGCCACCAAACGTTCGGCGTTCTGCTGGATCGCCGGCTCTTGCATGAGCATCTTTTGCGCAATGGGCGGAAGGTAATACGTGTTCAAAATCAGGTTATCGGCCACGGGATAACTGAGCACCAGGCCGTCGCGTTGCCGGTCTTCGGGGACGTGCGCCGCGCCCGCTTCGGTGATCACTCGCGGCGAAGCGTGGGTCACGTCCTTGCCAAGAAGCCGCACCACGCCGCTCTGCGCGGGGCGCAATCCCGTCAACGACTCCACCAGTTCGGTTTGCCCGTTGCCCTGGACGCCGGCCACGCCCACAATCTCGCCCGCGCGCACGTCGAAGGAGATGTCGTGGACGGCGATATGCGCTCCCTCACCCTTGACGCGCAAGTTTTCCACCTCCAACACCGGCTCTTTAGGCTGCGCTTCCTCTTTCGGTACGGTGAGGATCACCTCGCGGCCTACCATCAACGAAGCCAGGCTGCGCTCGTTGCTCTTCTGTGGCAACGCGGTTCCGGCCACGCGCCCCCCGCGCAACACCACGATGTTGTCGGAGATTTCGAGAACTTCTTTCAATTTATGAGTGATAAAAATAATAGATTTACCTTTGGCGAGAAGCGACCGGATGACCTGGAAAAGCCCAAGCACTTCCTGAGGCGTCAACACCGCGGTTGGCTCGTCCAAAATCAAGATATCGGCCTGCCGGTACAGCAATTTGATGATTTCCACCCGCTGCTGGATCCCCACGGGCAAGTCGCCCACCAGGGCATAGGGATCCACGTCCAGGCCGTACTGCTCGGAGATCGTTCGAATTCGCCTGGCGGCCGCTTCACGATCCAAAAACAGCTTCTGTTTGATAGGTTCCATACCAAGCATCACGTTCTCGGTAACGGTCAACACCGGCACGAGCATAAAGTGCTGGTGTACCATCCCGATTCCCAACGCAATTGCGTCGCCAGGGCCGTGAATGTCGGCTTTCTTGCCGCGCACGAAGATTTCCCCCTCATCCGGCTTGTACAAGCCATAGAGGATGTTCATCAACGTGCTTTTCCCGGCCCCGTTTTCCCCCAACAGCGCCAAGACCTGCCCTTCTTCCAGGGTCAGGTCAATGCGGTCGTTCGCCAACACCCCAGGGAAACGTTTGGTAATACCTCTCAATTCCAGAACGGGGGGCATAGCTTCCTCCTCTTTCGGAAATAATTACAATTCAGTGCTTGAAGCGGATCACAATCACCGTCCCCGCAACGCCGGATTGTGGCCCGGCGCAAGCCGGCTGCGCCGCAAGTTCGGTCCCACGCCGGCGAAAAGCAATCACAAACAGACGGAAAGCGCCGAGGCGGAGAACCTCGTCGCTGTGTTGTAGTTTTCACGTAAAGAGATGGCTTTCGGCTGCAAGGTGATTGTGCGCAGCCAAACGTTAATCACAAAAAAAAGGAGGCGCGGTTGAAGAGCCGCGCCTCCTCGCGCAGTTTACTGCAAGCTCGAGATATATTCGGCCCAACCGGTCTTGATCTTGCCGGCGATGATGTCGGCTCTGATCTGATCCAGTTCGGCCTTGAGGCTATCGGGTACCGCCCCCGTTCTTCAGCGTTCCGACGTAGTTCTCGCCCTTGAAGCCCGCAAAGCCAGCCGCCTGCGCAGCCTTGATGGTATCGAAGACCGCAACGTCCATCTTCTTCATCACGCTGGTGAGCATAACGTTCTTGTACTCTGCCGCGCTCACGGTCCAGTCGGTGTCGACGCCGATCACCCAGGCGTTGCCGCGCTCCTTGACCGCTTGAGCGGTGCCCAGACCCACAGGACCGGCTACCGGCATAATGATGTCGGCGCCTTCGTTCATGAAGGTTTCCGCCAGACGCCGCCCGTCATCAGTCGAATCGAAATTGCCGGCAAAAACGCCATCGTTCGCAGCGGTGTCCCAACCCAAAACCTCGACGTTGGTGCCGTGTTTCTGGTTGTAGTAGTTCACACCGTACTCAAAGCCCACCATAAAGATGGAGACTGGCGGGATGTTGATGCCCCCGAAGGTCGCAACTTTGCCGGTCTTGGTGGCTGCTGCCGCCGCGTAGCCGGCCAGGAATGCTGCTTCATCGGTGGCGAAGGTCAAGCCGCGCACGTTATCGCCCAGGGAGTTGTTGTCGACGATAGCGAAATTGACGTCAGGATAGCGTTTCGCAAAATCCGCCGTATCGTCCGCCAGCAGGAAACCCACGGTGATGATCAGCTTGTACTCCTGATTGATGAGTTGGGTGAGGTTCGTGGCATAGTCTGTCTGCTGTTTGGATTCCAGAACTGTGCCTTCCACGTCCAGCTCTTTCTTGGCGCGTTCGACGCCCGCCCACGAGGTAGCGTTGAAGGACTTGTCGTCCACACCGCCCAAGTCAGTCACCATACCGACCTTGAACTTCTTGGCCTTAGCGCCGCCGCACCCGGTCAAAAGCATACTGGCGACCAGCATCAAACTCAGCAAAACCCACAGTTTCTTAAACATAGGACTCCTCCTGTCATAGTTTGTTTGTAAAATTTGAATACCTGCTACGCCACACGCTCTCTGTATTTCCTGCGATAACACCACCTCCTTACGTGAGCTATTTCGGATATATAGAGTGTACACAGAATCACTCGATATCCAAAGACGCCTGTTTCATGGTATACATCATATCGTAAGATTAGCAACAACGCTAGAGGGAAAAGACCTTATCGCAAACGCAAAATATCACATTGTTTTCCCAGTCATCCCCTGGCGTCATTTCTGGCTTGACCGTCAACCGGCAAGACACAGGGCGCCAATTCAGGCCGGCTGCCCGGTCGGGACGTCCTCAGGCAACGGTTCGGCAGGGACGTCCGGCTCGCTGTCCGTTGCCGGCTCGACAGTCTGGAACCTCAGCGTCTTTTCTGCCCCATCCGCGCCGTTGCCATCCGTCACGTCCGCGCGGACGCGCGTCCCAGGACCGAAATTGCCGCGCAAGATTTGCACGCTCAACGGGCTTTCTACGCGGCGCTGAATCACCCGGCGCAGCGGGCGCGCGCCAAACTGCGGGTCGTACCCCTGTTCGGCCAGCCACTGCTTGGCCGCTTCCGTCAATTCGACGTGCAAATCGTATTCGCTGAGGCGCGCCTGCACTTCCCGCATCTGCAAGTCGACGATGCGCGTCATGTCGTCCAGCGTGAGGTTGGCGAAAATGACGATCTCATCGACCCGGTTGATGAACTCCGGGCGGAAAGTCTCCTTGAGCGCCGCCAGCGTCCGGCGACGCACTTCTTCGTCCTGATCGTCGGCCCCGCGCGCGAAGCCGAGCGCCCCGCCGCGCTTGCCGTAAGCGGTGCCGATGTTGGACGTCATAACGACCACGGTATTGCGAAAATCGACGCTGCGCCCCTGCCCGTCGGTGAGACGGCCCTCGTCGAGGATTTGCAGCAGTGCGTTCCAGACGTCGGGGTGGGCCTTCTCGATTTCGTCGAAAAGCACCACCTGGTAGGGCCGCCGCCGCACGGCCTCGGTCAACTGCCCGCCCTGGTCGTAGCCCACGTAACCCGGCGGCGCGCCGAACAGCCGCGAAACGGTATGGGACTCGCGGTACTCGCTCATATCGATGCGCAACAGCGCGTCCTCGTCGTCGAAGAGAAACACCGCCAGCGCCTTCGCCGTTTCCGTCTTTCCTACGCCGGAAGCGCCCAAAAAGAGGAAGCTGCCGATGGGACGGCGGGGATCCTTCAGTCCGGCCCGCGCCCGGCGGATGGCGTCCGCGATGGCGTTGATAGCCTCATCCTGCCCGATAATGTGCTGCTGGACGGCTTCTTCCATGCGCAGCAGCTTGTCGGCCTCTTTTTCCAAGACTTGATATACCGGGATGCCCGTCCACGCCGAAACGACGGCGGCGATGTCTTCCGCTTCCACCAACTCATCCAGTTGATGGCGGCCCAGCCACTCCTCGCGCTTGACGGAGAAGTCCTCCTCCTGGCGCAGGCGTTGGGTCTTCACCTCGGCGGCGCGCTCGT
>JAKJAB010000102.1 GCA_022707725.1 Chloroflexota bacterium
CCGCACCTGGAGCCTTGCCCGTATCAGAAGAAAACCAGGCGGTCGTCCCGCCGCCATTGCCAGAGACGCCGCCCCCCCTTCCCGAAACACTGCCTAAGACAGTCGTCACCGCGCAATCTCCCACTCCGCCTGCGTCGCGCGCCCAATCCAGGCCCGAAGCGCCGCAGGTCGCGCCGCCGGCATCCACAGCATCCTCGTCCAAGCCGGTAACGCGCGCCCAACTCGCCTGGGTCAGCTTCGGTGTCTTTGCCGCGACACTGATCATCACCCTCGCCTTGACCATGGGTATTCTGATGGGCCTCAATGGCGGATTGTCTTTCGCTTCGCCAGACGATGTCGCGCGGGTCTCGCGCGAAGTGACTGCACTCCAGAGTAAAGTCCAAACACTGGAGCAATCGCTGACCAGCGTCCAGACCCGGTTGAAAAACCTTGAGACGTTGAGCGAACGCATCCAGGCGTTGGAGACGGCGAAGGGCGACTTGCAGCGTGAAGTCGATACGCTGGCAACGCAGACAAAGACCTTGAACACGCAGGTCCAAGACCTGGAACAGGCGACTACTGCACTCAACACGCAAATGGAGCGCGTGCAGGCACAGTCGGAGCGCGTCCAACAGGTGATGGACGGCCTGCGCAACCTGCTCAACAATCTCTTTCCCCAGGATTAGGAGGGCGCGATGACAACAGAATCTTCTCCACCGGGCGGCCCTTCCTTCGGACGAAGGCTACTGCTCGCTTTTGGAAAACTGGCAAAATTTACACTGCGGTTGATATTTGTCGTGGTGATCGGCGTGCTGCTTGGAGCGGGCATCTACTGGGCCGCGTCCTACGGGATTGCGGTGATCAACCGGCAGGTATTCCAGCCCATTCAGAACCACACCAGGCAATTGGACGATCTGGAAAGCCGCTATGCGCAGGATTATAGCCGGCTGAACGAACAAACCCAGGCGTTACAGGAACAGACCCAGGCATTACAAGAGCAAATCGACGCACTGGAACACCAAGACGATCTCACGAGCGAGGCATTGGATGCACTACAAACCCGATTGACATCGTCAGAGGCGCTCATGGGTGAAGTACGGACAACGCTGGATACCGCACAAGAAAGCCTTGGCGCCCTCGAGGACCAACAAACCGCCTTCGGCCCGGACCTCACAAAACTACAAACCGCGCTGAAGAAGCTGGAAACAACGGTGGGCGACCTGACAGAAGCCACGGCGCTCATCATTTCTGATGTGGCGGCGCTCGGCATCACCGTCAAGGACGAAGCGCCATTGATCGGCGTCCGCACCGATGTACAGTTGCTCAAAGCCATGGAATTGCTCACACGCGCGCGCCTGGAATTAGCGCAAGACAATCTCGGGGCAGCGGCGACCGAGGCGCAAGAAGCGCGCGGCGTGCTGCTGGCGCTAAACGCGGCAGTTCCAGCGGAGCAGCAAAGCGCGCTCGAGGCCATCGTACAGCGCCTCGACCTGGGGCTGGCAAACCTGCCCAACGCGCCGCGCCTGGCCCAAGGCGACTTCGAGATCGCCTGGCAATTGCTCAGGCAGGGACTGCCTACAGTCACGCAACCCACCACAGCGACGTTACTCTCGCCGCTGGCGACCCCGCCGATCACAGCGACCGAAACGCTGACGGCGCCGCTCCCGGTGACGCCAACCGCCACACCGACGCCGAGGCCGTAGTTTGGATTGTCCGCTATACTGTAGCATAAGGAGGCTAACGAGCCTTTAGAAAATAATCCATCCATGGAGGTTTCCTGGTGAATCGTGACACACGTGAAGTTCCACTAATCTTACTTGGCCTGGGTAACATCGGCGGGACACTGCTCCGCCAGATTTTGGAGACGCGCGCGACAGTAGCGGAACGCACCGGATTGCGGCTGGTTCCTATCGCGGCGGCGGACGTGAGCGGCTTGCTCTACGCCGCCGAAGGGTTACCCGAAGCGACGCTCACCGCCGCGTTGGAGGCGACGCAGGATGGCGGCACACTCGCCGCGTTGGTTGGCCAGCGCCTGCTGCCCGGCGCGCGCCCGCTGGCCGACTTGCCCACTGTCTTACAGCCTGGCGCGATCCTCGCCGACCTGACTGCCTCGCCCAAGACCGCGCCCACCCTACACGCCGCGCTCGCTGCCGGCTGCGGTGTCGTACTGGCGAACAAGATTCCGCTGGCCGGGCCATGGGACGAGGCCGCCCCGCTGCTGGCGCACCCGCGCCTGCGCTACGAAGTCACCGTGGGGGCCGGCCTGCCGGTCATCCAGACGCTCCACGACCTGCGCGACACTGGCGACGCCATCACGCTGATCGAAGGCTGCGTCAGCGGCACACTCGGCTACCTGTGCGCCGAACTGGAACGCGGCGTCCCCTACTCGCAGGCGGTGGCGCAAGCGCGCGCCCTCGGCTACACCGAGCCGGACCCCCGCGACGACCTCAGCGGCAAAGATGTGGCGCGCAAAGCCCTCATCCTGGCGCGCACCGCCGGCTGGCCACTGGAAGAACACCATCTAACCGTCGAACCCTTGTGCAGCGAGGCGTTGGCGGGACTTTCCATCGAGGCGTTCATGGCCGCCGCCGCCACGCTGGATGCCGCGTATGCCGCTCGCGTCGCAGCCGCGCAAACACAGGGAAACGTGCTGCGCTACATCGCGCGCGTCACGCCGGAGGGCAGCGCGGTCGGGCTGACCGCCGTGGAACGCGACGGGCCGCTCGGCGCGTTGCGCGGGCCAGCCAACTACATCGCCTTGCACACCGCCCGTTACCAACCGCTCCCGCTAGCGCTTTCCGGTCCCGGCGCAGGCCGCGAGGTTACGGCTGCGGGCGTGCTCAGCGACATCCTCGAATTGGCGCGGCGCATGTCCAACGTCTAAGACTGCGCCGGATAGTGGCGCACGTGACTTTCGCCGCGATTCTTCACCAGACGATCGCCGACCTGCCACTGGGGCATGGCGCGCATCTTCTTGACCTTGCCGTTGTCGCGGCGGACGTAGGCGAAGAGCACATTCTCGGTATAGGAGTAGCCCTCGTCATCGGACCTGCGCACTTTCTCGATCCGCAGATCCTGCACTGTGCCAGACCACGCCGAAGAAAGCGTCGCCAATAGAATCACCAGGCTGATGAACGCCGCCAACGCCACGCCAAGCATCCCCACCGGTTCCTCATGTCCCCAAAAAATGAAGACGACGACGCCAATGATGGCCCAAATCACCGCCCATATCACGAGATAGAGCAGGGTTTTTCCGCATCCCCCACCCTTTTCGACCTGCTGCTGAGCCTGAACCGGTTGCGGTCTCGGTTGGGGTTGCGGTTGCGCAGGTTGCGGGCGAGGCTGTGGGCGCGGTTGAGGTTGCGGTTGCGCCGGCCGTGAGCGGACCTGCGGAGAGGGCATCGCAGGCGGCGGCGGGGGCGGGGGCGGCGTCTGCGTTGGCGGTTGCGCCGCGCGCCACTGCCCGCCCTCGTGGACGAACCACTGTCCGGTGCGCTCCTGCGGCATCCACAAGCGCCCGTGCGCGTCGGTCACGCGCAGCAGGTTCAGTTCAGCGCGATACTGCTCCGGCGTGATCGCGCCGCGCTTGCGCTGGTCTTCCAAAAATCGAAAACGTTGTTCGGCTTCATTAAAGTCCATTTCTCACCTCAACAATGAATATGTATAGACTCAAAGTGTTTTTCTGTCAGCAGATTTAGCAGATCAAGCAGATTCTTTGATTTAATCCGCTAAATCTGCTGATAAAAAATCGCAACTATTCAGCCTTGAGGTGGGACGCACTTAGCCGAACCCAAAACGACAATTTTTACGCTTCCTGCTGTCATTGCGGCGTAAAAGTGCGCCCCACCTGAATAGTTGCGAAAAATCTATGATGTACGGGCGATCAGATCCGCCGTGTAAGCCATCGCCACGTCCACCACACCACGCACGGTGGTGGTGAAAACGACGACCTGATCCCCAAAACCAAAGCGCGGGTGCGGATCGATGTGGTAATGCGCGCCGGTGTAGTTCGGCATCTCCGGGTTATCGACCAGGCGCACGCTCTTGCCCGTCTCGCGGTTGAAGAAGTTCACTGTCGAGGGGCAGCCGCGATAAAAGCGGGGATTGGCGTCGCCGATGAGATATTGTCCCGTCGCGCTGCTATGGGAATGCCAGCGCCCGCCCGCGAACGGGATTTCCTCGACGGCTGACGTGGCGATGTTCACCCGCCACACGCCAACGTCGCTCTTGATGCAGTACACGTGCTGCCCATCGGGGTCCCACCACTCGTGGGTGAGGCGTGTGGGCGTGGGCATAATGGGACGGGGTTTCTCGCCGCGCCGGATGAGCCACAGGCGGTCCACGATGTTGAAACGCAGGCCGGTGATCGGGTCGGGGTGATTCTCCTGCGCGAAGAGCACGCAGTCGGGGTCGGTGGGGCTGAACTGCGCATGGTTGTAGTTGCGTTGGAAGGTGTGCCACAGCTCGAAGTCGCTGCCATCCACGGGCAGCGCGCCGAAGACGAACTGCAAACCCACCGAGGCGTCGATGAAGAACGCGCGCCCGTCCGCCGATTTGGTGAGGTGGGTCGCCACGCGCTCGATCGGACGCATCATCGTCAGCTCTTCCGGCAGGCGATTGACCAGCACCGCGTCGTCGCCGGGCTGTGGGCCGCGCCGCCAGACGCCAGCGCCCATCCCCCAGTAGACATCCCCGGTCTCGATGTCCACAAAGGGTGAGGCGTGGTTGAACTGTGTATCGGGGAAGTGACGCACCTCCTGCATCTCAAAATCCACCACGCCGAGCGTGCGGCCCTGCGCCGCCGTCCCAGACGGGGGAAACGCGCAGTAAAACCACCAATAGCGCCCGTCGCGCGTCAGGCTTTCGTTGACGAAATAGAACGCTTCCTGCACGGGGGCAATCTTGTGAGTCAGGATATAGCTCGTCACGCCGGACTCCGGGTCGGTCCAGGGGGTAAACAGTTTCGATTTTGCCAGTTCGATCATCGCATCCTCCAACAGTAGAGAAATTGAACGTTGCGCCTAGTCTACCGCAGAACAAGATAAGGACAAGAAGCAAACTGCAGGTATCTGCAAAGTATCCACGCTTTGTCACAAGCCTGTCACAATCACCAGATACGATAAAACGTACAGTAGATCGTCTCACTAACGACGATCTGACTAACGACTAGCAGACTATTATGGAGGAAAACAATGCAACACAAGTCGATACTTTTATTGGGACTGGCCTTACTCGCCGTGTTCCCGCTTGCCGGTGCGAAGATGAGCAACAACGCGCCAATCGCAGCCGAACCCGGCTTGATCAGCGTGAGCGGGGAAGCAGAAGTGCGTATTATGCCCGACGAGGTGATCCTGCGCCTGGGCGTCGAAACGTCGGACAAGAACCTGGCGAAGGCCAAACAACTGAACGATCAAATCGTCGCCAAGGTTCAGGCCGTGGCGAAACGATTCAGCATCCCGGCGGAGCGCGTGCAGACGGATTATCTCAACATCACGCCGCGCTACAACGACGGCTACACGCAGCGCGAGTTTATGGGATATTTCGTGCAGAGGACGATCGCCATCACCCTGCGCGACCTGACGAAGTTCGAGGACCTGCTCGGCGCCCTGCTGGAATCCGGCGTGAATTACGTCCACGGCATCGAATTCCGCACCACCGACCTGCGCAAATACCGCGACGAGGCGCGCGAACTGGCGCTCCAGGCCGCCCGCGAAAAGGCAACCGCCATGGCCGCCGCGCTGGATCAGAAAATAGGCGAACCGCGTATCATCCAGGAAGAGGCCAACAGTTGGTGGTCGGGTTACGGCAGTGGGTGGTGGGGACGCTGGGGCGGGATGACGCAAAACGTCGTCCAGGAGGTCGGCGGGGATTACGCCAGCTTCGACAGCAGCCTGGCGCCGGGACAGATCAGCGTCACGGCGCGGGTGGCGGTGAGTTTTGCGATGACGGCGAAGTAGCCCGCCGACCCGCGCATCCGTTTACGCTTCGCCGATGTCGTTTTCCAAAAAGATGGGGTTCGTCACAGCAAGCGCCACGCCGTCCTTGTCACGGATCTCTACCGTGACCCAGTTGGCTTGTTGGGGCGTCAGTTCCCACGTGTGCGCGCCTTCGATGCCGGTGGGCGTCGCGCACAGCAGTCGCCCGTTGACGATCACCCCCGCCGTCGCGTCGGGCGGGCAATCTCGCCAGTGCGCCTCGAAGCGGGCAGGCTGCGTGACCGTGTCGCCGATTGTCCACGCCGCGCCGTCGCCGCTCTGCGCCTGGAAGGTGAGCTGCGGGCCGGAACTCAGGTAAAGGCGACCGGTCAGCACGCCTTCGAGCAACGCCGCCTCGGAGAGCGCCTCGGCGTAGATAACGTTGAAGCCCGGCCCGGAGGCGTAGTCGCGTGGGCCGTGCGCGTCCGAGCCGGCGGTCGCCGCGAGGCGCAGGCCCTGGTTGAGCCAGTCGTACCACAGCGCCAGCGCCTTTTCGTTGTTGGAATCGCAGCCCCACGGCCCGTTCCAGACTTCGACGGCGCGCGCGTTGCCCGGCATCATCTCGCCGAAGCGCCAGGCGCAGCCCGTGCAACCGGGTTCGCCATCGGCCTGCGGGTGCGCGATGACGAAGACTTGCCCCCGCGCGTAAGCCGCCGCCGCGACGCGCGCCATATCGTCGTCGCCGGGACGGATTCGCCAATCCACCCATTCGCGCGCGCCCAGGCAGAGCGCGTGGCCGTAATAGGTCGTCAGTTCCATACCGCCCGCGCTCAACAACGTCTCACTGGCCGAGGCGTCCATTTCGGGCAAGCCGCTGACGGTGTTGTGGTCGGTGAGGAAGACGAAGTCCAGCCCGGCGTCGCGCGCCAACCGGAGCAGATCGGCGACGGGGAAGTCGTGCGCGTCCGAATGGTCGGAGTGGGTGTGCAGGTCGCCGCGATACCAGCCGGGCTGCGGGCGCGCTATCACAGGGGGACGGCGGCGCAGCGGGGCATCGGCACCCGTCGCGCCTGCGGCCAATGTCACATCCAGCGTGTAGCTGACAGTCTCGCCCGGCATGACCATGTGCGTATCGACCTCCACGGTCCACGTCCCGGCAGGCAACGGGCCGGGGAAGTAGCCAGGCGTGGCTTCCGTGGCGCTCAGCGTGACGTGATGCGTCGTTCCGCTGCGATGCCGCGCGCCTCGGAAGCCGTGCGGATCGAACACAGTTAACGTGAGCAAGTTCTTGATCCTCTGCACCCGCTGCGGCGCATAGTGAAAATCGATGTCGATGCGGCCACAGTTTGCCGGAACGACGAACTCGTGGGGAATGTAGCGTTTACAATCGCGCGCGGTGAGGTGAGCTTCGAAATGATAATCCATACTGTCCTCAAAAACATCAGGTAATCAGTTTCTTGAGCAACAACATCCTGAACGTTGATTCGAGTTCCAGGGTCTTTGCCATCCTACGGGTGTCTTCCAATCCCATATACTCTCCGCCAACACTGTTCTATAGCTCTTCTTGTCGTAAATACCCACGCACGACGGCGTCGTTTATGATATTCTGGACATACTCCCATAATGCTGAGGAGCCTCGTTCGATGCGACGATTTCGGGCCAAGACCTGATCACGCGTCACGTGCAAGCGCTGCCATTGCAGTCCTTTTGTCCTGTAGTTGTGGAGGAGCGGCATAAAGCTGTCCAGCGCCTGGGCATACCGGGCTTCAGCAGTCACACCATCTTCATATTCAGTCCACAGCGCCAAAAACTCAGGCTCCTGATCCTCAGGAAGCATACTGCAAATCCGTTCGGCCGCCCAGCGTTCTTTCAAAGCTTTTTCAGTCCAATTGACGTTTCCATAGACAAAGGTATCGCCCGCGTCGATTTCGACAATATCGTGCAACACGATCATCTTCAACACTTTCGCCATGTCCAGATCAGGCTCATCAGCGTATTCGGCAAGTACCAGCGCCGCCACAGCCATGTGCCAGGAATGTTCGGCGTCATTCTCTTTCCGCGAGGTGTCCATGAGAATCGTATTGCGGAAAATCTGCTTCACCTTGTCCAGTTCCACGATAAATGCCAGTTGTCGTTCTAGCCGTTCAGTGTTCATTCTGCTACCTTTTCGTATATGGTGATAGGAACCAAACGTTGAGTCGGTGTGATTCAAGTATGAATACTACCTCAAAAATTCTAACCAGTGGATTCGATGAGCCAAGATCTCCCAAATACTCGCCATTGGCTTCAACCGCAATCCCTGCAAACTTACTAGCAGTCCGTCTAACGCTTCTTGATCTGCGGCATATACCCATATATGCACTTCTGTATAAAGAAAACCAGCTCCGTGATAGTATTCAAACTGTGTTTCGCGAAAGAAAGGATATCCTTGAATGTTAATCTCATCCTCGATTAGCCAGGTAATGCCACGGGATAAAAGCCTTCCTTTCTCCTGAGGTAAGTCATCAACAGAAATATCTTCACTCTCGTCGAAAAACAGGCTAGACATATTCCCCAAGTAAAGGCCCATACCTGCTGTCTCATCATCCGATTTTTCAGCGTAGTAGACATCAAAATCAGGCCCCTCACGAAGCACCCAACTGTAACCATCTGGCAATTCGCCATAAGGAATGAACCGCACCAAAAACGGATTCTGCCGGATTGTTAAGAGTATTGCCCCTATCAAAACGGCAAATAGTAAACTGATCAAACCGAAGATCTTCATTGAGGCTTGTCCTAGACGTCGTCGACAAGCTGTGTCAGGCTGATCCAGTCTATGATTTAGGGTAAATTTTGGCGTACTCTCAGTCATACTCAGGGTTTCCCAAATCAAGCCGGAACCCCTTGCGCTTCCAATCCGGGCAGTCTGTACGGTCAAGCATCGGTTCGCCGCTTCCGCCCTGCGCGGCCCACCCGTCCTGCGTCAACCTCACCACCTCTTCGTCTGGATCGTAATATAGATGATGTTCAATGACCAACGTCTCCTCCGCGACCAGGCGGTGGGCCTTGTCACACTGCATCCAGTTCGCGCCGCGATCCAGATGCCCGGTCAGGAAGTGGTCGCAATGATTACAATCGCGCTCCACAGCAGGCACTTGCTTTTTGTTAGCAGATCGGAAAAGTTTCATGTCACCCCCTTCGAAAGTAGCCGTACTTCAACACTTAAGGCGGATCATAATCCGCCGTCCCCGCAGCGCCGAATTGTGATCCGGCGCAAGCATTTCTATGATCCGGCGCAAGCATTTCTATAATCCGGCGCAAGCATTTCCATTACCGGTTGAGAATTCAAAAATCCGTTGAAATCCGTTCAATCCGTTGACACTATGGCATCTGCCGCAAGCCTTCATAACGCACGGCCCAAGCGCCGTTGCCAGGGAAACCGGGCGCGGGACGGTCGGGCGCATCGTCCCACCCGGCGGCCATCATCGCCACCGCGGTGAGCAGGCCGCCGTTGCCAGGCAGGTAGAGCGGCAGCCGCGCAGACTGGTAGTTGTGGCCGTTCGCCAGGTAGCGGTTCTTGGGCGAGTCGAGGAACAGCGCATTCACCGCCTGCTCCGGACAACCAAGACGCGCAGCCGTCATCGCCAGCACGGGATAGTCCCAGCCCCAGGTCGTCGGCCAGTCCCAGATGCGCAGCACCGCGTCGAACGTCCGCCGCATCACCGCCGGATCGATCAGCGGCGTCAGCGGCAGCACACCGAGCGCCGCGAGCATCGAAGGGTGATCCGTGGGGACGGTGTACGGCGGCGTTTCGATGGCCGTGTAGACGCCGTCGCGCACAGTGGGCCGCGCCAGGCTGCGCAGCACGCGCTCCCACTGCGGATCGCGCCCTATGCCGAGCCGTTCGCGCCAGCGTTGCGCCGCGTCCAGCGCCCAATACCAGTACGCCAGCTCGAAGGTCGGGTTCAACGTGCGCACCCGGTCGGCGGCGTAGCTCTCCTGCGCGGGGATCAACGCCGGGCCGAGGACGTACCGCTGCCCGTCCCACACTGGATACGACGCTATGAATTCGGCAGTCTCGAAAACAATCCGCCTGTACTGTTCCAACGTCTCCTGCTGCGGACGCGCGCGATAGCACAGTTCGGCAAGGTAGATGGGATGCGGCTGCTGCCAGATCAGGAAGACGCCGACCTCACTGGGGCTGTCCCGTCCGTCCGGGCCGACCATTTTGGGCCAACGCGCGCCGCGATAGCCTTGCCGCGCGGCGGTTTCCTGCGCCAGGGGCAGGATACGATCGTACCACGGCAAGCTGCGTTCGAGCAAGGGCAGGCGATCCCAC
>JAKJAB010000103.1 GCA_022707725.1 Chloroflexota bacterium
CATGATGTCTCCAGACCTCTATAGGATTATACCCGCGAATTCCAGACAACAAAACGGCAAACAAGGTGTGAGGCTCTTGCCAAGCATACTTTTCGGGATAGAATGTGGCCTGGAAGGGCAAATGGCGAATGACAAATGGCAGATCGCAAATGGTCGATCAGAAATCGTTAGGGTGGGGAGCATGCAAAACAAAACAACGTTCATTATAGCCGGTCTTCTGATCGTTGGCGCCGTGATCTACCTGATTGTGAGCAGCGCTGGCGCCGCGCGTCACGTTTACTATCCTCAACGTCCCCGCCGATCCCAAAGAGGTCGAACGGCGCGGCGGGCTGGCACAGGTGCTTCACGACGCTGTCCAGGATCCCACAGGTCCCCGTCTGGAGGTGGTCTACAACAGCGTGAAGCCTGACTTGTTGCAGAATGAGGCGCAGGCCATTGTGCGCGGCAAGATGGGGACGGACGGGCGCTTCTACGCCGACGAGCTGCTGCTCAAGTGCCCCTCCCGTTACGAAGAAGAAGTTCCCAACCAGGCAGGCGACTAAGATGGTCGGCGAAATCGGCACACTCCTCATCGGTCTCTCATTGGCCGTTGCGTTATACGCGGCCTATGCTGCCTGGCGCAGTATCCAATTGTCCGCCGTTCCCACTTCGGCCGCGCAGGGGAAGACCTGGCTACAAAGCGCGCAAAATGCCACCTATGCGCTGGCGGCGTTGCTTGGCGTGGCGCTGCTGGTGTTGTTGCTGGCGTTCCTCACCGATCATTTCGAAATCAGTTACGTGGCCCAACATTCCTCGACGATGATTCCCGTGTATCTAAAAATTTCGGCGGTGTGGGCCGGGCAAGAAGGATCACTGCTTTTGTGGTGCGCCTTGCAGGCGCTCTTTGCCGCGCTGGCGACCGGGCGGGCCTCAGAACGCGCGCGCCCACTCGTGCCCTGGGCCATGGTTTTCCTGAGCCTGATCACGGCTTTCTTTGTCGCTGTGACGCTATTCCTCTCGCCACTTTTCACCCTTCTGTCGCAGGTGCCCGCCGACGGGCGCGGTCTCAATCCGCTGCTGCGCCATCCGGGGATGATCTTTCACCCGCCCGCGCTCTACGTGGGCTACGTGGGGCTGGCCATCCCCTTCGCGTTTGCGATGGCGGCGCTCGTCACGCGACAGATCAAGGAGTGGACGGCGGCAATCCACACCTGGACGTTGATTGCGTGGTTGGGCCTGGGGTTGGGCCTGCTCTTGGGGATGCGCTGGGCCTACGATGTGCTGGGCTGGGGTGGGTATTGGGGGTGGGACCCCGTGGAAAATGCCGGATTGTTGCCCTGGTTCACCGCGACGGCGCTGCTGCATAGTGCGGTGATGCAGGAGGAAAAGCGCGGCTTCCACGTGTGGAACATGCTTATGGTCATTTTCTCTTTCGCGCTGGTGCTCTTCGGCACGTTTGCCACGCGCAGTGGGATGATTCAGTCTGTTCACGCTTATACCGCCTCTAACCTGGGCGGCTACTTCCTCACCGCTATCGGGGTGACGCTGGTCGGCTCGCTGGCTTTGCTCTACACCCGCCGCGCCGCGCTCAAGGATTCGTCTGCCACAGTGGAGAGTCTGCTCTCGCGCGATGGGATGTTCTTCCTGACCCTGGCGTTGTTTACTACACTGACCATCTCCGTGCTGGTGGGCAGCCTGCTGCCCACGTTGACCGAAGCGTTTTCCGGGCAGCGCTTCGAGGCCGGGCCAGCGTGGTTCGATCGGGTTACCGGCCCGCAGTTCGCGGTGCTGATTCTGATGATCGGTCTGTGCCCGCTGCTTGGACGGGGTGTCGCGGCGCTGAAGCGGCTGCGACAGCTACGATGGGTCGTCATCGGGGGAGCAGTCATTGTCCCCGTTGCCGCGGCGATTGCAGGATTGACGGACGTCTTCTCGCTGATTGGGTTCGCCTTTATTGGCTTTGCTGGCGCTGCAACGCTGGCGGAGTTTGTGGATGGCGTCATCACGCGGCGCAAACGCACCAACGAGGCCCCCTTGAATGCCCTGTGGCATGTGTTGCGCTTGCAAAGCCGCAAGTATGGCGGCTATCTCGTGCACCTGGGCGTCATCTTGATGGCGATTGGCATCATCGGGACGCGGCTGTATCCCTTCGAGGCGCAGACCTCCGTCAATGTCGGGCAGGCGACGACGGTGGGTGATTACACCCTCATCTTCGAGGAACTCAAGAGCGATTTTGTCGCCGATTACAGCACGACGTGGGCCAATGTCTCCGTCTACCGTGGCGCCACGTACCTGACGACGTTACAGCCGCGACTGAACCGCTATACTGGCACCGAGCAGACCATTACCGTGCCCGCACTACACCCTGCGCTTCACGAAGACCTCTATCTGATTCTCTCCGGTTGGACAAGCAATGGTGAAATGGCGACCTTCAAGGTCGTCGTCAATGTGTTGGTCAATTTCCTCTGGCTGGGGGGCCTGATCTTCCTGGCGGGCGGCGCGCTGGCGCTGTGGCCCCGGATGGAAAATCGCACGTGGAATATCGTAGCGCTAGTCGTCGGGCTGTTCCTTTTGATTGGCGCGGGCTGGGCTATGTGGGGGATGTCTCACGGCTCAGTTAACTATGGCAGTGGACGGCCGCTTGTCGGGCAGCAGGCGCCCGATTTCCGCCTCAGTCTGCTTGATGGGGAGACGACATCGTTATCGAGCCTGCGCGGGAAAGTCGCCGTCGTCAACTTCTGGGCGACGTGGTGCCCTTCGTGCGTCGATGAAATGCCCGATTTGCAGACGGTATGGGAGGCGTACAGCGGTCAGAATGTGACGTTCTTGGGCGTCGCCTACCAGGATAGCGAGACGACCGTGCGCAGCGCGTTGGTGCAGTATGGCACGACCTACCCGGTCGGTCTGGATGCCGGCGACCGCATCGCGGAACAGTACGGTATCACCGGCATCCCGGAGACGTTCATCGTGGCCCCCGATGGACGCGTGGCCTATGTGCATATTGGCCCTATCACGACTGATGTGCTCTCCGCGCAGTTGGATGCTTTGCTCAAATAGTGACGATACCGTTCGAACGTTGAAACGTTTCTAAGGGGAGATCGAGAATGAGCCTAGGATCGATTTTCATAGGTCTGGCGATTGCCGTGATTGTGATTGCTTATATCGTGCGCCCTTTCCGCGCTGCTTCTGGCGCGGCTGTTTCCCGCACTGACAAGTTGATCGAAGCCTGGGTGCGTGCGGTTCCCGCTGCGACGCCTGTTGGTCAGGATGTCGTTGCAGAGCCGCGAGTGCAGGCAAGTGCAGCCGCCCCTGTGTCCGCATCGGTGGCCACGCCCCCGGTCGCCCCTGTGTCCGTCGCTGTACCGCGGACGGTGCAGCCTGTGCCATCATCTGAGGCCGTCAACTTCTGCCCGCAGTGTGGGCGGCGGGTGACATCCGATTACCGCTTCTGCCCTGGTTGCGGGGCACTGCTTCCGCACGAGGAAAGCGCAGTATGAAGCGCGCATTCTGGTTTCTCCTCGTTGTTTTCGTACTGCTGCCGGGCATGGCGCTGGCGCAGGGTGTGGGCGGCGTTGCCGTCACCGGGCAGGTGACCAACGGCACGCCGGACGGCACGATCCCCGTAGGCGATCCGGTGACGTTGCAGTTCTACAGCCAGGGCGAATGGACTGCCATCTATACCACCACGTTGTCCGCCGATGGCTCGTTCCGCTTTGCCGATTTCGGCTCGGACGCCGGCGGTGATTTTATCACCCATATCCTCTACCAGGGTGTGGACTACTACTCTTCACCCACAAAACTGACGGGTGAAGCCGACGTGGTCGCCGACATCGCCATCTACGAGCCGACGACGGACCCCAGCGGGGTCGTGATCGACCAGATGCATTACTTCATCGCGCCCTCCGGCGACACTGTGCGTATTGCTGAGTACTATCTCGTCGGCAACACCGGCGACCGCACCTATATCGGGACGGAGAACGCCGATGGGACGCGCACCACGCTCGCGTTTACGCCGCCGGCCGGAGCCAGTGATTTGTACTTCGATGGCCCCGGTCTGGAGGAGCGTTTTGTGGGCGACATCGCGCGCTTTGCAGATACGCGCCCGATTCCGCCGGGCAAAACTGCCGTCGACGTGGATTTTAGTTATCAACTCCCTTTCACCGATGGAATGCGCGTCGAGCGCGTTGTGGACGCACCGATAACGCTGGTCGCGCTTATCGTCAGCAGCGAGCGCATCGGCCTTGCCGGGCCTGGGCTAAACCCACAAGGGATGATGAACACGCAGATGGGGACGGCGGCGTCCTATTCCGCTGGACCGCTCGCGGCCGGTGAACCACTGGCCTTTACCTTTGTCCCGCAGACGATGACGGTGACGAAGACCGGCAGCGATACTACCAGTACGCGCACGGCCAATCCCACCCGCGATGCGTTACTCGGTGTGGCAGCGCTGGCCCTGGCGGCCTTTGTAGGGTACCGGCTTATGAAACCGGCCTCTGTACCGCCGCCGCCCGAAGCTGCGCGCCCGTTCCTGGAGGCCATCGCGGCGCTCGACGCGCGTTTTGCGGCGGGTGAGCTTTCGGAAGAGGCTTATCGCCAGGGACGCGAGATGCTCAAACAGCAGCTTCTCGCGCTCTTGCAGCAATAACTGGCACAGTTTGTTTAGGGAAGAGTATGGCCGATAGACATCCGCGTATGCTCCGTGAAGAAAAAACCATCGCGGCGATGATCGACTTGTACTGCCACGCTCGTCACGCCACGACGGATGGCCTGTGCGCTGAATGTAACGCGCTCCTGGCCTACGCACGGACACGCCTTGAACATTGCCCCTATCAGGAACGCAAGTCCACGTGCGCCAAATGTCCGATTCATTGTTACAAACCGGAAATGCGGGACAAGGTGCGCGCCGTGATGCGTTACGCCGGCCCGCGAATACTGCTGCAACATCCGCTCCTGGCGGTATTGCATCTGATTGACGGCTGGAAGAAAGCGCCGCCTGCGCCCCAACGATGATCGACGTTCACGCCCTCACCAAATCTTTCGGGCCGCGCCAGGCGTTGGCGGGCGTGGATTTGCACGTCGCGCCCGGTGAGTGCGTTGTCCTCTGCGGGCCGAACGGCGCCGGGAAGACGACGCTGCTGCGCATCCTGGCGACATTGGCGCGCCCCACTTCCGGCGTGGTGCGCATCGCGGGGCTGGACCCCGCGAAGGCCGGCGCGGAGGTACGCCAGCACATCGGCTTCCTCTCGCATCGCACGCTTCTGTACGACGATCTCACCGCTGAGCAAAACCTCGCGTTCTACGCCCGGATGTACGCCATCCCCGACGCACAAGCGCGCATCGATGGCTTGCTCGAACGGGTGGGGCTGACCGCGCGCCGTCACGATCTCGTCCGCACGTATTCGCGGGGGATGCAGCAGCGGCTAGCCGTAGCGCGGGCGGTGTTGCACCGGCCCGCACTCGTCTTGCTCGATGAACCCTACACCGGCCTCGATCCGCTCGCCGCCGACGCCCTGACCGCACTGCTCACCGATCTGACCGGCGAAGGCTGCACGCTGCTGCTCACCTCGCATAACCTGCAAAGCGACGTGACGCTGAATCGCCGCGCCGTCGTTCTGAACCGTGGTCGCATCGTCTACGACGTCCCGCACACCGATGCGGCCACGTTTCCGGCGCTATACCGCGAGTTGGTGCAAGAATCAAGAATCAAGAATTATGAATCGGCGAATCCAGAACCAGCGAATGGACTAACGGGCGAATGGGCAGATCACGAATTACGAATTACGAATTACGAATCATCGTTACAAAATCCAAAATCCAAAATCCAAAATCCGAGCTTCTTTCGCCAGGTTTGGGCCATCGTCGCCAAGGACATCGCTGCCGAGTTGCACACGCGGGAGATTTTCAGCGCGATGTTTGTCTTTGCGGTGCTGGCGCTGTTGACCTTCAGTTTCGCGCTGGATTTGCGTGGGTCGCTGGCGCAGGCTGCTGCACCGGGTGTCTTGTGGGCGACGATTGCGTTCGCCGGGACGCTTGGCTTGAGCCGTTCGATGGCGCGCGAGCAGCAAACCGGCGGCATCGAAGGGCTGCTGCTTGCGCCGGTGGATCGCGCGGCACTCTTCTTCGGCAAGGCGCTGGGAAATCTAACGCTGATGCTTGCCGTGGAAGTCGCGCTGTTCCCGCTGGCGATGGTGATGTTCAACGTGGGGTTGCTGCGTGGAGGCGTGCTGCTGACGGCGCTTCTGGGGACGGTGGCATACGCTGCGGTCGGTACCTTGCTGTCGGCCATCGCCGTGAACACCCGCGCCCGCGAGGTGATGCTGCCGATTCTGCTCTTGCCGTTGTTGACGCCGCTGCTCATTGCCGCCGTCAAAGCGACCGACGCGTTGCTCGAAGGGGCGACTTGGGCTGAAATCGGCGGGTGGGGGCAGATTCTGGTGGTCTACAACTTGATCATCATTGCGGCAGCGTTACTTACTTTTAGCTATGTGATCGAAGAGTGAGGCCGGCGGATCGTGATCCGCCTTAAGCGTTGAAGTGAGGCGATTGGGACAGGAGGTCTTATGCCAAAAAAGGGTCTGGTGGACAGCGTGTTGGCGGGACTGAGTGTGGTGGCGTTTCTCGTTGCGCTTGGGATGGTCTTTTTCTACGCGCCGCGCGAAGCGACGATGGGTGAGGTGCAGCGCATCTTCTACTTCCACGTGGCCTCGGCCTGGGTGGGCTTCTTTGGCTTCTTCGTGACTTTCGCGGGCGGCGTTGGCTACCTCGCTACGAACAACCGGCGCTGGGACATCCTGGCCTTCTCCTCGGCGGAAGTGGGACTGGTGTACATCTCGATGACGTTGGTCACGGGGATGCTGTGGGCCAAGCCGGCGTGGGGCACGTATTGGACGTGGGAACCGCGCCTGACCATTTCGGCGGTGCAATGGCTGCTGTACGTGGCTTACGTGATGCTGCGCGGCTCGGTGTTCAGCCCGGAGCGTGAAGCGCGCTTCGCGGCCGTGTATGGCATCACCGCGTTCGCCACCGTGCCACTCTCCTGGTTTGCCATTCGCTGGTGGCGCACGATTCATCCCGTGATCGTCTCCGGCGCGGGGATGGCGCTGACCCCGAAGATGATCCACACGCTGCTCGTTTCTATTGCGGCCTTTACGCTGGTGTACGTGACACTGCTGCGGCAACGCATCGCTTTGGAACATGAGCGAGACCGGCTCGCGGCTCTGCGTCTGCATGACGAAGCTGCTGCATTGTAGGTTTCAGGAGGGAATATGCCTATCTATCTACTCGTTGCCTATATCATATTCTGTGTGACGCCGCTTGGGTTGGCTTTTTCGATCGCTGCGCGGCGGCGTAAGGTCGAACGCGAAATCGCTGCCCTGCAACGTTGAGCAACCGGCGCTTTATCAGACTCAGGCGAGTGACGAAAGGGATTTCCTCAACGGATTCAACGGAATCCAACGGATATTTTTCCGTTCGATCCGTTGAGGCAATTTTCGAAGTAGATAAAGGAAATGGGCACATGGTGGCCTGTTACAAAGTCTAACAAAAAACCTTGCGAAGGTGTAGGCGAACCGCCGGTTCGCACACCTTCGCAAGGTTTCTAACTGATAGCTGAAAGCTGACCGCTAACCGCTTACTACGCCGCCACCAACGACTTCGCCAACGTCACCGCGCGGCTGGCGTCGGCGGCATAACCGTCCGCGCCGATCTCTTTGGCGTAGGCGTCCGTCACCGGCGCGCCGCCGACCATGACCTTGACCTTGTCGCGCACGCCGGCTGCCTTGATCGCTTCCAACGTGCTTTTCATATTTGGCATCGTCGTGGTCAGCAACGCCGACATCGCCACGATATCCACGCCCTGGTTCACAACGGCGTCGATGAACTTCTCCGGCGGTACGTCCACGCCCAGGTCCACGATTTCGAATCCGGCCCCTTCCAGCATCATGCAGACGAGGTTCTTGCCGATGTCGTGCAGGTCGCCCTTGACGGTCCCCGCAGCGACCTTGCCCGCCGGCTTCACGTCGGCGGCGACCAGCAACGGGCGCAGCAGCGCCAGACCGGCCTTCATCGCGCGCGCTGCGATCAGCATCTCCGGAACGAAGTACTCGCCCTCCTCGAAGAGCTTCCCCACCTCGCTCATAGCGAGGATCAGGCTGTCCTGCAGAATCACGCCCGGCTCGACACCGGCATCGATGGCTTCCTGAACCTTCTCCTGAGTCAGGGCCATATCACCTTCCATAACGCCTTGATGAATGACTGCTAAGATGTTCTCCATGTACACTGCCTCCCCAACTGATTTTAGCCTTCAAGGACCTGGCGCACGGCTTCCAACTGGCCCGCACTGCCGAGGAATTCGTTCTTCTCCGCGATGAACTTCGCGTACTCGGTCATGAAAATCTTGCCCACCGGGCGCAGGTCGAAGTTCTCCGGGTGTTCCAGGAAGTGCTCGCGGTGGACGCGCGTCCACACCAGACGGCCGTCCGTGTCGATGTTGATCTTGGTGACGCCCAACTCGGCGGCGCGCCGGAACTGCGTCGCATCCACGCCTTTGGCTCCCTTGAGGTTGCCGCCCGCCGCGTTGATGCGCGCGACCTCTTCCTGCGGCACCGAGCTGCTGCCGTGCATCACCAGCGGGAAACCGGGCAGCCGACTCTGGATTTCCGCCAGCACATCGAAGCGCAGCCCCTGCGTGCCGGTGAATTTGAACGCGCCGTGGCTGGTGCCGATGGCGCAGGCCAACGAATCGCAGCCGGTTAACTCGACGAATTTCCTGGCCTGATCGGGGTCGGTCAGCTTGGCGTTGGCCTCGTCCACTTTGACGTGCTCTTCCACGCCGCCCAACTGACCCAACTCGGCCTCGACGACGATGCCCTTGGCGTGCGCCGCTTCGACGACGCGCTTCGTGATGGCGACGTTGGTCTCGAAATCCTCGTGGCTGGCATCGATCATCACCGAGCTGTAGAAGCCGCTCTCGATGCAGTCGTAGCAGGTCTCCTCGTCGCCGTGATCCAGGTGGACGGCGAAAATGGCGTTGGGGAAGACCTCGTCCGCGCTGCGGATCAGCCCTTCCAGCATCAGCTTGTGCGTGTACGCGCGCGCGCCCTTGCTAATCTGGATGATGAAGGGGGCCTGGCTGTCGAGGTTGCCGCGAAACAGCCCCATGGTCTGTTCGAGGTTGTTGATGTTGTAAGCGCCGATGGCGTATTTGCCGTAGGCATGTTCGAATAATTGTTTGGTTGTAACGATCATCGCTCACTCCTTAGGTTAGTAACTGGTAATCAGTAATCAGGTATTTGGTTGCCGGCTAAATTGGATTTTAGCGTGGCCTTACGCAGACATTGTATGCTATTTTCGCGCTTAGGCAAATACTATTTTCGTAATTATTCAGCCTTGAGGTGGGACGCGCTTAACTGAACCCAAAACGGCAATTTTTGCGCTTCCTACTGTCATTGCCGGCGTAAAAGTGCGCCCCACCTGAATAATTACGGTTTGCGAGATTCGCGGTCAGGATTCTAGCCTTGCCTACGGGCGCGGGTGCAACCCCAATGCGCTGACGATTTGTGGAATAGCGGAAGACCAGTTCACTGTCATAATGTGCAGGCCGTGCACGCCTTCGATCTCCCGTATCTGCGACGCCAACTCGCAACACAAGTCTAGCCCCACTTTTTCGCGCTCCTCTTTGGTTGCGGCGTTTGCAAAGCGCGCGTCGATCCACTCCGGGATGTCCATCCCGGCGACCCCCGTGCGCATATATTCGATTGCTCTGGGCGAGCGCAACGGCCCCACGCCCGCCAGAATCGCTACCTTCTCGTGCAATCCCAAATCGACCACCCGCGCCATAAATTCGCGAAAGCGCGGCACGTTGTAGATCAATTGCGTCTGGATAAACTGCGCGCCCGCTGCAACCTTCTTGGCAACCCGCAAGGGACGGAACTCGTATGGCGGCGCGAACGGATTCTCGACTGCGCCGATGAAAAAATCCGGCGCGGTCTTGGGAATGGGTGCGCCATTTTCGAAGACGGGCCCATCGCGCATCATACGCACTATCCGGATCAGGTTGAGCGAATCAACGTCGTAGACCGGCCTGGCATGGGGATGGTCGCCCATCGCTACGTGGTCCCCGCTGAGCGCCAGCACGTTGTTGATGCCAAACGCCGCCGCGCTGAGCAAGTCCGATTGTAAGGCCAGGCGGTTTCGGTCACGGCAGGTAAGT
>JAKJAB010000104.1:0-5158 GCA_022707725.1 Chloroflexota bacterium
GGGGGGCGCGGGATGGATGATGCGTGAGGTCGGGGATGGGTATGCGCTGGATGAGACCAACTTCGTAAGAACGAGCGGCAGCCGTAGCCGCGCCAAGTTGTAGTTTGACTAGAGTTTCAAATATTGCAGAACTCATAACCGCCAGCAGTGTTAGTAATGTTTCGGTCTGGTCATTCACTACAAACGCCGCTGGACCCTTATCGGCAAAAATGCAGCCGGAAGGCATAGCTCGAACGCTAAGGCCACTGGTTGTGCGCCGGGGCCAAGTTAAGCCAGGATGAAAGTAACTGTTTTCTGGATGCAAAATCCAGCCGGTTTGACCATTGAGGTAAGGGTAACGCTCTGTCAGGTATGTTTTGATTTCTTCTGCGTCATTCTCCCAGTTGATAAGCAAATGCACGTTGGCATAGTAAGGTGAATACTGACCACCTTTGGCAAAGTTCACCCAACGGCGATCTTTGCCTATCGTTTCCGGTGGCACTTCCCAAGCCAATCTTAGAAACCGAAAGTCTGATTTGCTAGATGCCCCATGTTGCGCCGAGATGCCATGTTCCGCCGAATCGAATCCCCTACCCAATACGCAAACGGCGAGCCGGGAATCTGGCCGAAGTCGGCGGGGTCAACGGCAAAGACCTCGCCGCCGGCGTCTTTACGTTTTACGGTTTCACGTTTTACGTCCCCACGGCTTACGCCCGCATTCACCTCCTGCACCAGGGCGCGCAGCGCATCGCCTTTGTCGTCGATGGGGACGGCGAGGAGGCGGAAGATGGGGGTAAGATCAGGCATGGGCATTCTCTAAAATGACATCCACCAACTTGCTCAGATCAGGTGGTGGAACAAGACAGTAGTGCATATAAGCGCCCAAAATACTGTCCCACATTGGTTTACCACTCACACGCAGGGGGAAAGCCTCGCGCAGCAATTTCAACACGACCTTGCCAGTCACAAATGTTTCTAGTTGGTCAATGGGTTCGGATTGTAAGGCTGTCAGCCGGTTTGTGTAAAGTTGCGCCAGATTTTCTGATATTCCGGCGCGGGCCTGCAATGCTTGTAGCCGCGCCGGAATATCATTCCACTCTCTCAAGGTCTGCGGGTGGGCGGCATAAGCCCAATCGTTGGCGGATGATTGATAGATCGCATTTGGATTCTGACATTGTGCTGTGTGCAGTGTCCAGTTGTAGGCTGCCAACGGGATACAATCGCGATATAGTGTTTCAATCGTGGTTTGGATTTCGGCTTCTGTACGCCAACCGGGTTTTGGGTTGCGCTGGAGAAAGGGTTGGACTACCGCAAACCAAATGCCCGGGTCCAACAGGTAATTTTCCAGGGTGTACTTGCGCAAGCGAAGGATACCATCAGTGGGAAACGGACTATACACCGGTATTTCAAAATCGCGGTCAACGATACCATAGACTTTCTTGACGCCTAACGCTGCGCGCGCGCGCAAATCAGTTACGGATTGAATGACCAGTTCCCAGCCATCGCGTGGAAAGAATGTTACATCACGCGCGCGGTCGCCAAACCACCTTTGAAAAAACCAGGGATCATCACGCTCGGTTTCGCCTTCGACTATCACGCAAACGCCACTGCCTGTAGTCCGCCAGCGCACCTCAATGTCGTTCAAGGTCGGATAAGCTGGCATTTTCAAGCCTCCTCGCCATTTTCGGCAACAGGGGCATCGAAACGCCCTTCAGGATAATCCAGGTTGATGAACGCGCCGCCGCGTACCCAGTTAATGACTTCCCACGAGTGGGTTGTTACAATGACCTGCGACTCCCATTTATGGGCCAGATGTTCCAGGTTCCACATCACCAAACGTTGCAAGGTGGGATGCAGGCTGTTTTCCACTTCGTCAATCATAATCACCGCGCCCTCGCGGCGACGCCGCGCTAATTCGCCAAAGAGCAGGAGCACTTGTTGTTCGCCGGAGGGCAGTTGGTCGAGGCGCACTTGTGGGCGCTCGCCATTCTCCTGCCAATGGACAGGAACTCGTACCCGGCCCCTGGCAATGGTAATGCGGCGGTCCGTCCCCAAAATTCTTTCTACACTCTCTACGTAAGACGCTAAATGAGTGCGACTATCTGCTCCGGTCGTTTTGTAGGCTTCCAGGTCCAGATAGTTTTGCCAGACCCACAAATGTTCCAGGCTGCCTACCCATTGATCGCTTGGCATGAAGCGAAATATCCAGGGTGTTTCTTCGATAGGCGGTTCAATCGCACCGCCGTGCGTTACTGCCAGACGGCGCGTGTAGGGGAAATACAATAGCCCTCCATAAAGGGGCAATGACGCCGCACCTTGCGGGTCAACCTCTATTCCATACTGATAACGCAATGCGGCGGCGGCGGCTTCGGAACGATTTCTCAACCCAAGTTTGGCGAAAATGCTGCTAACATAGTTCCGCACAGTGCCTTCAGCCAAAAATAATTGAGTGGCAATCTGTTTGTTTGTGGATCCAGTTGCTAAAAAATCGAAAACGCGCTGTTCCTGCTCGCTTAGTTCGGCCAATGGACTTGCCGCGTTAGGGGATTGAGCGGCCAGCACGCCGCGACGATAGTGATGTTCTGAATCCAGCGTTAGATGTATAGTCACGGGTTGTTCCCGCTGTAAGTTGACCGCCCCCGCGCGTATGGATTTGATCTTCGCTGCGATGTTTGTGACTTGGCTAAAAGACAATGGCGACCGCAATTTTAGCCGCTTTGTAATCTCTTTATCTGTATAACCGGTCAAAACCTCTTCCCAAACTTGCAATTCCTGCGCGCTCAAGGCGGGGAAATCTTGAGGCGCCAATTCCAGCGTCATTGCAATGACGCTGCTTGCTTCAAGTTCCTTAATTAAAGGTTGTGGATCACCAGGATCCACCCAGAATTTAAACAATGCCTCAATGATTTCCAACAGCGTTGTTTTGCCGCAGCCATTCGCCCCCGCCAAGACCGTCACCGGGCGCACGGTATCTGTCACCGGATCCACAAACGAAATACGTCGTTCCCCGCGAAACGCACGGAAATTTTGTAATACAATCTCACGAACCTTCATCGTATCCCTCCTCCATCAACCTCACATCCCACAGATTGGCTTGTGGCATGGGTTATATAACGTTAATGTAGCATATATGGCGCGACATACAACCCTCAGTCTGTAGAAGTCGCCTCACGCTTCACGCCTCACGTTTTACGTTTCACCTTCTCCACCACGTACGCCGCCGTCTCGACCATCGCTGTGTCGAGCACGCCGTAGCCCAAATCGGCCATCGTCACCAGGCGGGCTTCTTGGAGCAGGATTTCCTCGCGCCACCTCTGGAAGCTGGTGAGGAAGAAGCCGGTGCGGCTGGTGATCGCGCCGAGCATCCCACCTGGATGTAGCAATTCCAACGCCCGCTCCACGAAGGCTGCGTAGAGGTCGTTCTTGGTGCGGGGATAGGCGCGGGCAATGTAGTCCTTGCCCTTTATGCTGGCTGCGCCGAAGGGCGGATTGATGAGCACGACGTCGTAGCGCCGGCGCATCAGGTCGATGAACGCTATGCCCTGCTCAGCGTCCATAGCAAAGAGCCGTTGCGTCACCGCGTGCGGGTCGGCGGCTTGACGCTCTTTGGCGCGCGCGGCGTAATCGCGCAACGCCGCGACCACGCGGTCGGCGGCCTCGGCCCAGAAAACGTCGTCCTCCAGTTCGATGCGGCGCATCGGCGCCGCCAACTGTTGCGGTCGCTCCGGCCCGAAGAGCGTGAGTTGAATCCCCAGCGGCAGTGCGGCCAACTGCTCGCGCGCCTTGCGGATCGCGGCTTCGATCTCCTGTTCGACTTTGAGCAGGCTGCCGACTTCCCCGGTCAGCTTCATCCGTTCCCAGATGTCGAGCAGCAGGTTGCCCAACACGGCCGGCTGCAAGTCGCGGCAGAACTCGCCGAGCAGGTCGTATTCGCCGGGCATCGGCGCGGCGCAGACGATGTGGATCTGCTCGCGCCGCACCTGCGGACGTGCGCGGACCTTCAATCCCAATTCACCAAAGGCGCGTTGTGCACGCAGCCACAGCGCCAGCCCGGCGATTTGCGCAGCGCGGAGGTCGATGTCGATGCCGTAGAGGTTGTGTTCCAGGATCAGGCCGGGGACGGCGCGCCGGTAGGCATCTGCATCGGGATAGTCATGCTGCAACGCCGGGCCGAGGTCCGCATCGTCGTAGGCTTCCTCGTAGATCGTCTGCAACAGCCCAAAGCTGTACAGCAGAAAATGTCCGCTGCCACAGGCCAAATCAATGACACGCAACTCGCGCGGATCCCGTTTAGGGCGGGATGCCTGAAACGTAAAACGTGAAACGTAATGTTCGCTCTCAACGGCGTTTTCTCCATCTTCACGCTTCACGCTCTCACGTTTCACGTCAGTTTGAATCAAGTATTCGCACTGTTCCGCCAGCCCTGTGTCGCCGTTGCGCATCTGCTGCCAGAGACGTCCCAAAGAATTGTCCGCCAGGAAGGCAACGACGTAGCGCGGGGTGTAGAACTGGTTGCGGAAGGCCATCTCGTAGCTGGAACGCGGCGCGCTGGAGGCTTTGCGGGCTTCGTCGCGCAGTTCGGTGGGGGTGAAATACTGGTAAATCCAGCCAATGGTTTCGTCCTCGCCCCACACGGCCGCCAGGGCAGGCGCGTTGAGCAACGCCAGCACCGCCTTGAGGCAAGGCTGGGTGGGGAACAGGATCGCGGTGGGCAGGGAGGGATCGAACAGCGCGCCCAAGACCTGGCTCAGGTCATCGAATAGCAATTCCAGGTACAGGCGATATCCGCTGCCTGCCGGAACGTCCGACCCGGCGCGCAGCGCCTCCGGCGAGAGCAGGGTGAACTGTTGGAAGCCCCTGGATTGCTCGTCTTGTCCCACCGAGGGTTGGATAATGGCCCGGCTTGGGTGTTCCATCAGTTTGAGTGCGGCCAGCCGGTTGAGGAAGGTGAAGGCGCTTTCACGAACGTAGCGCTCAACGGCCAGCTCACGCTCGACGCCGGATTTGCCGCCCGACCAGTGGGCCAGCGTCGCTTCGATGGCCTGCCGGTCGGCGCGGCCCACCGCATCCAGGTGCAGGTGCGCCAACGGCTCTAGCGTCCCATCCGGATGCACGCCGTAAACGCCCTCCAATTGCAGCGCCAGATTCTCTTCCAGAATCCGGCGGCACTGGACGACGG
>JAKJAB010000104.1:5168-10149 GCA_022707725.1 Chloroflexota bacterium
GTAGAGTTCCAGGCGCAACGATTGATCCATCTTTTGATTTACGATTTACGATTTGCGATTTACGATTTGCGATTTATGATTTTTGACTGACGATTGAGAAAAATCTAAAATCTAAAATCTAAAATCTAAAATCTAAAATCTAAAATCTAAAATCGTCAATGGTTTTACTCCAATACGACCTTGACCCCTTGATCCACCAGTTTGCGCAAGTGCGCCCGCAGGGCCTCGATCAGCGCATCCACGTCGTCCGGGGTGGCTAACGTGCGCCCGACGCCAGCGATGGCCGCAACGCGCACCCGTTCGACCGGTTCTTCAGGCGTGGTCAAACGCTGCACTTCCATCAGCACGTCGGAGCGCAAGGTCCTGACCGCCGCCAGATCGGAGGTCATTTCCGCGAGGCTGGCGTGGCAGTGGGGACAGGTTAGCGCGCCTTTGGGCAGCGCCGCGAGGGGTTCGCAGGCGCGGCCGGTGAGTGGTTTGAGCAGGCCGGGGTGGGCGTCGTCGGGCGCCAGGAGCCAGTTTGGCTGCGCTTTCACGGCTTCGACCGCTTGCGTAAATGCCTCGTGACGTTGCGTATGCCGTTGCAGGTACAGCGCGGCGTAGGTGTTTTCCAACGCGAGCAGGGACGTTTCCAACGCCACGGTAAGCGGGTGGTACATTGCCGAGTCCAACGCCGTTTGCAGCGACTGGACGGCGGCGTCCAACTCCACACCGTCAGGAAGATCCGTACTGCCCACGTCGCGCAGCAACGGCGCGATCTGTGTGACCGCTGTGCGCATCCGGCGTAGGGCGGCCAGGCCGGCCTCGCTGGTGGCCTTGCGAATCGCGCCGACGCGGTCGCGCAGTTCCTGGAAGGTGACGCCTTCGCCGGCCAGGATGCTCACGCAGTCGTCGGAGGCGCTGTTCAGGATCGTGTTCAGGGTGGTGTGGTACTCTTCCAGCGTGGGCTGCACAGGGATGTGGTGCGCTTTGACCGTCGCTTCGACCGGCAGCAGGGCCTCCACTTCAGCGCGGGCGTAGCGTTGGAAGGCCTGGGCCAACATCGCCTCTTCGACGTCCACCTCCTCGCCGGTGAGCGCCTCATATCGCCGCGCGGCGGCGACGAGGGTGGAGAGGTTGATGCTCACGCGCGGCGCGAACGAAGCAGCGCGGAAGGCGTTGGTGCCGGTGAAGACGGCGCGCACCTGCGGATCGAGGTGGTTGCGATAGCGGCGGCCCTGGTACGTCACTTCGATGCCGCCGCCGCGCAGCAAGGTCGCCAACACGAGCCAAATCATCTCGCGCTCCCACCCGTACCCCAGGCCGCCGAAGTGGACCTCCAAGGCCTTGCCCGTGACTTTGTTGCCGTAGGTGTGCTCGCGGGCCAGCTGCTCGGCCACTTCTTTGATGATCGGTGCGCCCATATTCACCACATACTTGCTGCCCTCTTTGCTCACCAGATCCAGGCCGTCCGGCGGGCCGTAGAAGACTTTGGCCAGCCCGGCGAGATTGGCGGCCTTCAACACGTCTTCGGCCTCGTCGCCCTTGAGGGGACGCGCGCCCATCTCCAGTTTGGGATACAGGTCCGGCACGGCAAAATCGAACATCGCTTTGAAGATGCCGCCCAACGTTTTGCCGAGTGCGGCCCCGTCCTTTGCGTTCCCTCGGAAGTAGCCGCGTCCGCCGCTCAGCGCCTTTTCCAGCAGGTCTTTGAGCCGATCCCCCTGGCGCTGCGCTTCGGTCTTTTCCGTGGCCAGGCTGGCCGAGACGACGTCTGTGAGTTTGCCCTGCGCGCGCAGCCGGTCGTACTTGGCCACCATCTGGCGCGAGCGGTACAGCTCAACCACGATGGCGTCGATCTCGTCGTGCAAACTCATCACCCAGAAGATGTCGTTGTGATGCGGCGCTGCGCGGCTGTCGAAGCGCGCCGCCTCACACGTTTCTTCAAACACCGTCGGCCCATCGGCGACGCGCAACTCCAACGGCACCTGGGTATCGCCGGAGGTGAGGGGCGCTTTGTCCCACGTGACCCCCACGCGGAACGTGCGTTGGTTGCCGTAGTGATAGCGCATCAGCGCCGGTTGGCTAAAGATACCCCGCAATACTTCTTCCACCAGTTCATCCCGCTCGCGCGGCGGCGGGTTGTGGGCGTTGCGCTCGGCGGCCCAGCTTTTCTCCTGCGCCGTTTGGAGCTTCCAGCCGTTTTCGGTCTGGCGGACGAATTGGTGCTTTTCGAGCAGTTTGGTCGCTCGCTGCACGTCCGCCAAAGGCGAGGCGGCGCCGATCCCCGTGTAGAGCGTCGCTGCCAGGTTGCCATCGCTGCGAGGCAGATCGCGCACGTATTCCAGCAGGGCGATGGCTTTGGCGACCCGCACCGGCCAGACGTCGTCCGGCCAACGCTGCGCAATGTCGTCGATGTCCTTTTTCTTCTCGGTGGGCAGGTTCCCTTCCACCAGATCGTAGATGCGATCCATGCTGACCAGTGCGCCCAGCGGCGCGTCGGCCAGCGCCGTGCGCGGACTGACGAGCATCTCGTAGGCCTGCTTGATGATCGTCCGGTTGCTGCCGCCGATGTGTTTGGGCGCGCCCGGCTGCAAGCGGATGCCGGATACGATGTCAATCGAGAGGTCGATGAAGTAGGGCAGGTAGGGGTAGAATTGGACAAAGGCATCTTCCCCCACCTCGGCGCGGAGGGCGGAACCTTCGAGTGTAGTGTGTGTTTTGAGCAGCGCGGCCCCGCTCTGGTAGAGGCGGCGCAGCACCGGTTCGGCCTCCGGTTTCTTCGCCAGGACGCGCCGCGTCGCCACCTCGCGGATGTCCGAAGGGGCCATATCCACGCGGATGCGGAAGCGATCCTGGAGTTTTGCAATGTCTACGCGCTTGTCACCGATGGCAGCCACCACCTCATCCAGCTTTTCCTGCGAGGTGACGATGACCCACACCGGCGCGACGGCCCGCCCGGCCAGCACGCGGTTTTTGCTCTCCTGGCCGAAGTGCTCCACCACCGCGCGCAGGTTTTCTATTTTGTCCGCGCTGCGCGCCACGTATTGTCCCACCTCGTCGATGATGAAGATGATGGCCGCGCCGGGTTGCCGCCGCGCCGTCAGTTCGAAGGTGCGATCCACCAGGGTGCGGATGCTGATGTCGGCAGCGCGCCGGAACGAAGTCGCCCACGAGTCGGGCGCGGGGTGGGTGGCGGGATCGAGCAGGTTGAGCACCGCGCTGGCGCGCTGGATGCTTTCCGCGCTCTTGCGCACCATCTGCCAGACGCCGTACTCTTCCGGTGTGACGCCCTCCAGCGTGCGCGGCACAACCGGCGCCTGGCGCGGGCCGCTTACATCGCCGGAATAGCGTTCGGCGCACAGGCGCACGAACGCCGCCAGGCGGCCTTCGCCTTCCAGGCTGATCTCCAGTTCGGCCAGGTCGTAATCCTGGGCGTAGTCCAGCTCGCGCAGCAGCACGGTGTACATGATCTCGGCAATCGGTTCAGTGGTGCGCTGCACGGCGCGATCCACCTGCACGTCGAACATGATGACGTGCGCGTCGAAGCGTTTGTTGATGTAGTCCACGCGCTCGGCGATCTGCTGCACTTGCTCGTCTTTGGGGTTCTGTTGCTGCAACTGCGCCACGAAGAGTTGTGCGGCAGATTTACCGAGCACCTTGCGGTTGGCGAGGACGTAGCCCAGGTTTTTGGCGAAGGACGACTTGCCGGAGCCGAAGAAACCCGAAATCCACACCCCCACGCCCTCCGTGGGTGATCCCGGCCCGTCGGCGATCTCGCGCAGGATGCGCAGGTATTGCTCCTTGATGCGGTCGGTCGCCACGTACTCGGTGATTTCGGTGTAAACGGTCTGCTCGTCCTGCTGATCGAGCTTGATGACCTCTTCGATTGGTTGCGAGAGGTCGCGGGAAAGAACGTCTCGGATGGTTTGCATGACGCCTCCGGTGATTTACGATTTACGATTTACGATTGACGGTGGTTGAGTTACGCTTTTTTTGTAGCAGTGTTTACGCTTCTTGCTGCTGTTGCAGGGTGGGCTGATAGGCTATTAGTCTAGCGCCTCAACTTGTATGTCAGTGCAGCGACATAGCCGGCGATCATTCGTCAAAAACACATCGCAGCCGCTGATTATCGCGGCTGCGAGATGTAATGCATCTGGCGTTCTAAAACCGTATTGAGCGCGTAGTTCCGTCGCGCGGTCTACCACAACGCGTGAAAGGGGCACGCTCTCCGCAATGATCTCTGTCAGATAACGGTTATATGCGGTTAGCAGCGCTTGATTTCCCGTTTGCAATGGTTTGACGCGACATTCCAAGCGTGTAAGGTCGCTGCATACTTGGAGTGTGTCTGGAGCGGACAAGCGCGCTTCCAAGAGCGCCGCGTAAGGAGCAACCGCTTCTACCAGATAGATAATCGGCGCGGAATCAAGGTATACTCGCATCGTTAACGCTCCCAGCTTTCTCGCTCAGCTTGCATCTGTGCGTCAATCTCTTCCTTAGCGCGAGATTGGTAGCCGCTTTTTTGTAGAGCTTCCCGGATTTCCGCAAGTGTGCGCAACCAGGTATGCTCTGGCGGCGCCGCCGGTAAAGGTTCTACCACCACCCGTACGCGTCCCAGTGGTAACATGACAGGATAATCCAGTACCACCGTTTGCGGAGTTGCCAAAGTGCCAATCTGTATATGAATTTCAGAAGCCATCTTTCACCTCCTGTTGTTATGTCGGTACACTTCCATCATAGCACATTTCACGCTTTCCTGCCGCAGACTTTCTTCTGCGGTTTGAACGCAGGACTCGCGGGATGCACGACCTGGCGGCGCGGTTCGGGCGGCGGTTGGAAGCAGTACCACCATTCCAGGTTGGCAATGCTGTCCTCGATGTAGGTGTGCTCTTTGTCCGTCTTCAACTTCGCCAGCGCGCGCTCTTTGCCGGGTTTCATGCATTCCTTCACCCACGCGAGATCGATAAATATTTCATCGATCATGTCGGCGGCAAAAGCCTGT
>JAKJAB010000105.1 GCA_022707725.1 Chloroflexota bacterium
CTGTACTGGTCTTGCTGGTCATCCTGCTTTACTCCGATTACTCCCCCCGTTTGACGAATCGGCTATTCGAGCGAAGAGGTTCTCAACATGATCGAGCGAATTAAAGCCTTTGTTGTGCGCCATGGCGCGCTGCTGTTAACCCTGGTGATTTTTCTCTCGGTTTACTTTGTGGGCGGCCGACTGTATCCTGCTATGCAAAAGCCACAGGTGTTCTTCAACCTGTTCATCAATGACAGCAGCCTGCTCCTGGTTTCGATTGGGATGACGATGGTGATCCTGAGCGGCGGGGGCGGGATCGACCTCTCGGTGGGCGGGGTGATCGCGTTGGTCAGCACCGCTTCCGCCGCGCTCCTGCGCGGCGGGGCAAGCCCCTTCATCGTGCTTCCACTGATGATCGTCCTGGGCGTGGCCTTGGGGGGGTTGATGGGCTGGATGATTCAATCTCTCAAAGTCCAGCCGTTCATTGCGACCTTGATGGGCCTTTTCTTCACGCGCGGTATGGCTTACATCATCAGTCTGACTTCAGTGACCATTACAAACGACGTCTATAGAACCTTTGCACTGACGCCGATCCATATTCCATTCATATCGAGAGCCTACATCTATCCCACAACCCTGGTTGGCCCTATTATGTTGATCGTGGCCATCTACCTGAGCTTTTTTACCCGCTTTGGACGCACGATCTATGCGATGGGCAACAACGAACAGTCCGCGCTCCTGATGGGCCTCCCGGTCGCGCGGACGAAAATCTTGGTATATGCGTTCAGCGGTTTGTGCTCAGCCCTGGCAGGCATCGTCTTCAGTATGTCGCTGTTGGCAGGATATGGACAGTTTGCAACCGGCATGGAACTTGACGCGATTGCTTCGGTGGTAATCGGCGGGACTTCGCTCAGCGGCGGCGTCGGCAACGTCATCGGCACTCTGTTTGGCGTCCTGATCCACGGCGCGATTGTGTCCATCCTGCAATTCAACGGCACGTTGAGTTCATGGTGGACCAGGATCGGCGTCGGTGTATTGACCTTGATCGCCATCGGGATTCAGAGCATATTCTCGCTCAAGACAAAACGCTCATAAAAAAAGCAAAGTCAGGCAGGCAGCAACTTTACGCGAACTACGTCATCGACGTCCAGTAGAGACGGCGCTTCTTCATAGACGCCAGCGCGGGATGATCCCGCGCTGGCGTTTTTCGCAGATGTCGTTCTGTAATAGCCCTCGAACTCTATTCCCTCGTAGGTATACCGGCGCTGCAGGGCTTCATTCAAATACGAACCCCTAGGTTTCTGTCACCCGTGCGCGATGCACGTAGCGAGTAAAACCATTCGGCTTGACGAGTCGCAAAACTTCGATGTCGCCATAACCCGCCGCCGCCAACTGTGACGTTATATCGCTCCCGGCGACGTAGACGGCGAGGGGCGCCAATCGAGCGCCGTTCGCCAGAATCGCAGGCAGGTCCTCCTCAGCGGACTCCAACTGCCGTCCATACGGCACGTCGGTGACGAGCGCGTCGGCTGTTTGCGCCCACACGCGGGCATCAGCGCAGACAACGCGCGGCGGATAAGCGAAGTAGAGCAGGTTGCGCTGCGCCATGTGCGCCATTTTGGGATTGCGGTCCGCGCCGTAGGCCGTCAGGCCAAGCGCCGCCGCTTCCAGCAAGATCGAGCCAGCGCCACAGCACGGGTCAATCAGCGTCCGGGCAGGCGGCGCGACGAGGTTGACCAACGCGCGGGCAATCCGCGCTTCCAGCGAGCTGGAGACGTGATGGGGCTTTCCGAGGTGCGGCGCGTAGCTCTGCGACGCTTCTGCCAGGATTTCGCCGAGCCAGAATGTCCTGCGCTGCGCCACGAGCAGCAAGCGGTGGCGCGGCGCGGCAACATTGGCGCGATAAGGCAGCGCGTCCGCCACAAGCACGGCGGCCTCTTGCCGCGCCATCGGAAACCGGCCCGACAGATACAACGTATCCACACGAAAATCGTCCAGATCGAGCGCCGTCTGGTGGAGCCCATCGAGCAAATCCGCAAAGGTCGGGGCCTGCGCGATGCGGCGCAGGCCCGTCCGCACGTAGGCTGCGCGGTGAATGTGCTCCACCGTCCGGCACATTGCCACGCCCTCCGCGTCCGGGCGCCCGCCCGTCAACTGCTCACACTCTGCCGCGATCAGGTCATTGATCTCGTTGATGCGCGTGCGCACACAGATGGCGACGAGGGGGAAGGCAGGGGGCAAGAGGCAAGAAGCTGGATGCGGGAAGGCGGTGAAATGAGCGCGCCGCTCGGCGTCGGTCTGCTGGATTGCGGGGGGATTTTCGATGCCGCTGAGTTCGTCAAGGAACTGCACCACATCCGTGAGCTTACCTTCGATGAGGTTGACACCCGCCGGGCGTGTGGGCAAGTCGGGCTGCGCATACAAGGAATAGTGAAAGGCGTGGGTCGTGCGGTCTATCGCCAGCCTCTTGGCTTGCGGCGTACACGCCGCGTCGAAATCATGCACAAAGGCAACGAACGCTTCGACCGCGCCGCCAGGATCGAGCTATTCACGCTTGAACGTCTCATAGATACCCCGCGCTTCCAGTTGGTAGAGCCGCCGCACCTTCCATTTAGGGACGCGCGGTGACCAGCACACATCCGCGCGCCCCTCGAAGTCAACAGACATTGCTACCTCACAAATTACCGGTCACCGATCCTAATCACAACCCCATCATAAACTGGAAGATAAGATCATTGCTACCCGGCAGCCCCTCGTGACCGAAGTCAGGATAGATGACCATTTCTTTCTCCGCGGTGATCTTATTGTAGGCGGCGAATTGCGTGGAAGGCGGGCAGATCGTGTCACGCAGGCCGATATACCATTGCACGTTGGTGCGGATGCGCGGGGCAAGATATTGGATGTCCACGTAGCCGAGTTTTTCGAAGACCGTATCTTCCTGCTCGTGACGCGGATCGAAGCGCCGGAAATATTCGCGTAGTTCGGAGTAGGCGTTGGTGTCCTGATCCATCTCCCAGACGCGCTTGTAATCGCTGAGGAAGGGGTAGACGGGCGCGGCGCGCTGAATGCGTGGTTCGAGCGCGATGCAAGCCACGGTGAGCGCCCCACCCTGGCTGCCGCCGGTCGCCCCAACGCGTGTGGGGTCCACGTCCGGCATCTCCATCACGATTTTGGCGAGCTGCGCCGTGTCGAGGAACATCTGACGGTAGTACAGCTTTTCCGGCTCGCCCCTGAGCGCCTCATCCAGCCCGCGGATGATATGCCCATGCAACGTGTTGCCGGTGACGCCGCCCTTGTCCTCCGAGCGCCCGCCCTGCCCCCGGCAGTCAAGTGCGGCCACCGTATAGCCCGCCGCGACGTAGCCCAGCTTGTCGGCCCAGTCGCCGGAATCGCCGGAATAGCCGTGGAACATCAGGACAGCGGGATGCGGCGCGCTCGCTTTCTTCGGCTTGAGCAATTTGGCATAGATGCGCGCCCCGCCGACGCCGGTGAAGGTCATATCGAAACAATCGGCATAGGACGCCTGAAACGCCGCGGGCGTCAGCGTCACCTGCGGATCGAGCGCGCGCATTTCGGCCAGCGCCGCGTCCCAATAGGCATCGAAATCCGCCGGGCGGGGATTGATTCCCATATACGTTTGAAGCTTCTCTAGTGGAAAATCGAAAGTTAGTGGCATTGGTTGTGTCCTCCTGGAATTAGAGATCAGAGCTGATGGCTGACAGCTGAAAGCTGACTGCTAAATCCGCGCTTTCATCCACGGATTGCTGTTGTGGAAGTCGGCGATGGCGTTGCCGGGATGCACGAGCGCATCGAAAAGCGGCGCGTCGGCGGGATCGAACGCCATCTCCAGCACAGGAAGCGCGTCTTCGAGGTGCGCCATCGTGCGTGGGCCGATGATGGGCGAGGTGATGCCAGGCTGGTCCTTGCACCACAGCAGCGCGAATTGTGTGATGGTCATGCCGCGCTCCTCGGCCATCACCTTAAGTTGCACGGCGACTTCGACAGCGCGGCGGGTCACACGGTCGCGAAACATCGCGCCCGAACGCCCGGCGCGCGAGTCTCCAGGATAAGATGCGGCGTCGAGCATCTCCTGCGTGTACTTCCCGGCGAGGATGCCGCCCCCCAGCGGCGACCACGGCAGCAGCGCCAGGCCATGCTTCTGGCACAACGGCACGAGTTCGTTCTCGATGCGGCGATCCAGCAGGTTGTAGGGCGGCTGTTCGCTGATGTAACGCACGCTGCCCATCTGCTCACTGATCGCCAACGCCTCCATCACCATCCACGCGGGATGGGTAGAGCAGCCGATGTAGCGCACTTTGCCCGCGCGTACCAGGTCGTCGAAGGCCCGCAACGTTTCGTCCTGCGGCACGACCAGATCCGGGCGGTGCAGTTGGTACAGGTCAATGCGGTCGGTCTGCAAACGGCGCAACGAATCCTCGCACGCTTTGATGATGTGATAGCGGGAGTTGCCCCGGTCGTTGATGCCCGGCCCCATCCCGCCATGCACCTTCGTCGCCAGCACCACCTCATCACGTTTACCGTTTTCGGCCAGCGCCTTGCCCACGATGCGTTCGCTCTCGCCAGCATTATAGACGTTTGCTGTGTCGATGAAGTTGATGCCTCCGTCCAGCGCGCGGTTGATCATTGCGATAGAATCAACCTCATTTGTCGGCCCGCCAAAGTTCATCACGCCCAAACACAACGGCGCGACCAGCACGCCTGTCCGTCCTAAAGATCGGTATTCCATATCCAAGCCTCCTAAAATAGTTGAAAGTTCAAAGTCCAAAGTCGAAAGTTAGAACCCTTCGATAAATCATCCCGTTACTGATGACGCATCACTAATTACCGATAACCACTCTCCAGATTCTTACGAATTAGCTCGATGCGCTGCGCAACGCAGACGGCAGAGCGCATCCCGTCTTCCGGCGTATTGAAAACGTAATCCAGCAGCCGGTCGACGGTGCTGGTTGCCACGTGCATACGGGTGTCGGATGAAGCATAGTAAATGAAGACGTCGCCGTTTGCGCGGGCGACAACGCCATTACAGAACAGCACGTTGGACACGTCGCCCACGCGCTCCTCGCCCTCCGGGGCCATCAGGTAGCCGCCAGGCCGGGCAACGACGCGGCTCGGATCGTCCAGATCACAGAGGAAAGCGTAGAGCACGTAGCGCAGGCCCGCCGCACACCCGCGCACGCCATGCGCGATGTGCAGCCAGCCGACCGGCGTCTTGATGACGTCACCCGCGCCGTTCTTAGACTCCTTAATAGTGTGGTAAGCGCGCGGATCCACGATCGCCTCTTCCATAATTTCAGCATGCGCAATATCGTCGGCCAGACCAAAGCCGATGCCGCCGCCCTTTCCCGCCTCGATAAAGCTATCCTGCGGGCGCGTGTAGAAGGCGTACTTGCCATGGACAAACTCCGGCAACAAAACAGCATTGCGCTGCTGCGCCGAAGTCGTCTTGAGATCGTCGAGGCGCTCCCATGTGACGAGGTCATGGGTGCGGGCGATGCCGGCCTGCGCCACCGCGCTGCTCAAATCGCCGGGCGGTGCGGCGGGGTCCTTGCGCTCTGTGCAGAAGACGCCGTAGATCCAGCCGTCCTCATGCTGCACCACGCGCATATCGTAGACGTTGACGTCGGGATCGTCGGTTTCCGGCATGACGATGGGGTAATCCCAAAAGCGGAAGCCGTCCACACCCGTCTCGCTCTCGGCAACGGCGAAGAAAGACTTGCGGTCGTAGCCTTCCACCCGGCAGACGAGGAGGATTTTGCCATCTAGCTCCATCGCACCGGCATTGAAGACGCCATTAACGCCCATGCGCTCCATCAGGTAGGGGTTGGTCTGGGGATCGAGGTCATACCGCCAGAAAAGAGGCGTATGCGCGGCCGTAAGCACAGGATGCGTCCAACGGTCGAAAACGCCATTCGACCACGCCAGATTGATCGAGTTTTTACGTTCGAGCAACGCGGCATTGTGCTCACGCAGAAGTCGGAGCCGGGTCGCGAACGAGGGTACCGTATTCATCTTTTGTGCTCCTTTACGGATTAGATAACCAGCAACAGCACAAACTATACCACGGTTTACCGAGGCGCACAATTCGCTACAAAGAAAAAGGGCACACACACCGATGCAACTTCAGGCCCAATTGCCCAATTGCTTGTCCAAACCTATTGACACGAGGGAAAAACCATGATATAGTTTAAAAAGATTCCGGTAACGATACCGGTACTGTTACCGGAAAACCATTCACCGCGGTTAACCCATGATGAAACGTACTAAAAACTCTCTTACCATTCGGGATGTTGCCGAAGCTTGTGAGGTCTCGATATCGACTGTGTCGCGAGTCCTCAACGAGAAGGCCGATGTCTCGTCAGAAACCTATGAAAAAGTGCGGCGCGTGATCGCCGAAATGGGCTATACCTCAAGCCTCGCTGCGACCAGTATGCGCAGCCGGCGCACCAATGTCATCGGGGTTCTGGTCGTTGATCTGGGCGATCCCTTCAGCCTTGAACTGTTCAAAGGCATCGGCAAGGCCATCTACGGCACTGAGTACGATTTGATCGTTTACTGCAGTGGTCGCATTGCCGCGACAGCACAATCCGGGTGGGAACGTTGGCACCTATCACGTTTGGATGGCAGCATCGCGGACGGGGTATTGGTGGTGACGCCTACAACGGAGGATCTTACCGCCATTTCGCCACTGGTAGCCGTCGATCCTCACGAGCATAATATATTCCCCGCCGTCCTGTCGGCAAACCGCGAAGGGGCAATTGCGGTGATGGAGTATCTGATCAGCTTGGGACATCGACGCATTGGCTTTATCGCCGGTCGCCAGGGTCTGGTCAGTTCAAACCGCCGGCAGCAGGGCTATATTGATGCGCTCGAGCAGGCAGGATTGCCGGTCGACCCAGCGCTGATCCAGCCGGGCGATTATACCAGGGAGACCGGCTTCCGCTGCACACAGAACTTACTCACCTTGCCGGACCCCCCTACAGCGATTTTTGCCGCGAATGACCAGTCCGCACTTGGCGTGATCGATGCAGCGTGCGAAGCCGGCTGGCACATCCCTGGCGATTTATCGGTGGTCGGATTCGACAACACGCCACAGGCCGCACGCTCAATGCCGGGGTTAACCACAGTCGACCAATCCGTAAGCGAGATGGGGTATATTGCCACAACGATGCTGATCAAGTTGATGCAAGGCAAATCTCTGGACGAACCTGTCTGCAAAGTACCGACTCAGTTAGTGATCAGGGATTCTTGCCAATGCATTGCATAACGGGGTCCACGACCGATTCCCTGTTTGCCGCGTTCGGTCACGACACCCACAAGAACGAGAGGAGGATATTGCAACAGGGTTATTTCAGCGGGGCTGTACTTCCACGCACGATCAATTCGGGATACAGCACACGTTGCTGCACCGGCATCGACGGATTTCCAATCATGGAGACGAGATACTCCACACTTTGCTGTGCCAGCACTTGCAAGTCCTGGCGCACCGTGGTGAGCGGCGGGTTGAAATAGGCCGCCTCGCCCATATCGTCGAAGCCCACCACCGATACATCTTCAGGGACTCGGATGCCGTGCTCGTGAAATGCCCGCAAGGCTCCCAATGCCATCCGATCGTTAGCCACAAAAAGTGCGGTAAAAGGCTCGCCGCTGTCCAGAAGTTTTTGGGCAGTAGCATAACCGCTGGGAACTTCGAAATCCCCTTCGAGGCTGGGCCCAAGAGTCAGCCCGTGTGCTTTTAGTATAGACACCATCGTTTCATGGCGCAGTTGCGCATCGATGTGCTGTGGCTGGCCGGAGATTTCGGCTATCTGGCAGTGTCCCAGGTCCAGCAGATGTTGGATAGCTAACTCGCAACCATGCCGTTGATCGAACACTACTGACGGTGATTTGATACCTAGTGCAGCGCCCACCAAAACGAACGGCACGCCCCGGCAAAGATCGCGCATCTCAGTGTAAGAGAAAAACGGTGTAGGTGTATAAATGAGCAAGCCATCGATCATCCGGGCGGTCAGATCATCCAACGCAGCGCGGATTTCCTCCGGCGCAGCAAAAGGGCTGAGTTCTGAGATGAGCAAGGTATAACCCTGTTTCTTGGCCTGATAGATCATCGCCGGCAGCGGGTCACTGTAGCGAATATCATACATGAGCAATTGCAATATATACGAACGGCCCGTCGCCAACGCCTTAGCCGCCTGGTTAGGACGGTAGTCGAGTTGGCGGATTGCGGATAGAACACGCTCACGGGTGCGCCTGGCAACGTTGGGATGTTGGTTGATGACGCGCGAAACTGTTTGATAAGAGACTCCGGCGAGTTCAGCCACATCGCGCAACGTCGAACGCTTGACCTGTGGTTCTTGCATTATAGCACCTCGGCCCTTGAATTGTGATCCCTCACAGGATTCACTAACATTATACATTATGTTTAAACTAAATGCAATGGTTTTACAGAGGTGTTTCAAAAAAAAGTTAAAATCAGCGCCTTTGGAGCCGCCAAAACCCGAGAAAATGGACACAAAACGCGTCAAGGTATTGACTTCTTGAAGGAAATGTGATATATTAAGGATGTGACCATTCACAATTAACACGTAAGATTTGTGACGATTGTCTTTCTGAAACCCGAAATCCCTTGGCCAATACTTCTGATCGATCCCGGAAGAGGAGGTGAGATAAGCGATATAAAAACGAGTACACTATCCCAAGGCTGTTTTTTTATTCAGTTTCAACTAAAAATATCTGGAGGGAGAAATGAAGGAGAGTAGAAAGAGACTCACGCGCAGAGAATTCCTGCGCAGCGCGGCCGTCCTCACGACCGCGGTGGTAGCGACGGCCTGCACCACCCCCACACCTCAGGTCATCACCCAACGAGAAGAAGTCCCGATCGAGGTCACACGCGTCGTCGAAGTGGCCGGCGAAAAAGTGGTCGAAGTTGAACAGATCATCGTGACGGCGACCGCCCCACCCCCAGCCCCCAAAGAAAAAGCGGCTGATGTGCTTGGCACCTTCCCCAGAAGCGAGACGTTCATCGCCAGAATCCTCACCGGGCGTGTCGGTACACCCGACAACTTCAACTGGTGGGTTGGCTAGAAATCGTCAGACCGCGGCCTGCAGAACGTAGCCACCGAGGCGCTCTGGACGGTCGATTTCGCCACGGGTGACATCATCAATGGCATGGCGGATGGCGACCCGGTGTACAACGCGGACTTCACGGAATGTACAATTCCGCTGCGCAAGGGTGTTGCGTGGTCGGACGGCAAACCCTTCACTGCTGCCGATGTAGTTTACTCGATCGAGACGTTCAAAGCGTACAAGGAGTTGGGCGCCCATAACTATATGGTGGATAACGTCGCCTCTGTCACCGCTGAGGATGATTACACGGTCAAAGTTGTGCTGAACCAGCCCAACTCCCGCTTCCACACCACCTTCCTCGACCGCTGGGGCTGCACCCGGATTATGCCCAAGCACATCTTCGAGAAAGAGGCAGATCCCGTTCAGTTCACCTTCAACCCGTTTGTGGGCGTTGGTCCTTACAAACTGCACAGCTTCGATCCCCAGGGCGCCTGGACCGCCTGGGAACGGCGCGAAGACTGGGACAAAAGCCCCACCGGCATTATGTACGGTATGCCGAAGCCCAAGTACGTCATTTACCAGTTCTTCGCCGACGAAGGCGCGCAAATCCTGGCCCAATTGACCCACCAACTGGATGCGGCGGAACTCTCGGCCGACGGTCAGAAGGCGCTGTTAGCGCAGTCCAAGACCTCCCGCACCTACCAGCCCACGTTCCCCTTCGTAGTCAACAACGACCCCTGCATCACCGGCATCAACTTCAATACCGCCCGGGCGCCGTTCGATCTCCTCGATGTGCGCTGGGCCTTGGTGTTGGCGATCGATATCGTCGAGTACACGAGCATCGCCGTCGACTCCTCGGGCACTTTGAGCCCGGTGCACGTCCCGCACCTGGGGCCGTACCCCCGCGATTATATCCGCCCGATGCAGGACTGGTTGAAGGCCTTTACCATCGATGTAGATGGCGAAGCCTTCGCGCCGTATGACCCGGATGTACCGAGCCGCGTCGCAGCC
>JAKJAB010000106.1 GCA_022707725.1 Chloroflexota bacterium
CGGCACCGTCGCCAGGACGTCGTGTCCCGCCGCACGCACCGTTCCGGAGACGCGGCCGCCGGTGTAGCGGGGCGCCAGGCCCGCCAACACGTGACACAGCGTACTTTTCCCGCTGCCACTGGCGCCCATCACCGCTAACGCCTTTCCGGTTTCCAATCGAAAGGCAATGTCGCGCAATGCTTGGGGCGCCGGAAGGCCCGGCCCAGGTGGCGGATAGGCAAAATTCAGATGTTCTGCAACAAGCACCTTTTTCCCCTTATTGTGATGAAAAACTGTAGCGCGAGTTGGCAACTCGCGCTACAAGGGGCGAGTGACCGACTCGCCCTACAGGTTATTCGCTTTTCGGTTATGCGTTCCGCCCCGCCGCTGATCCCTTGCAGAGTATTGGGGAGCAATTCCAGGGTGGCAGGACCGACGCCCACCAGAAACATCCCGACGGCGAAATAACCCGCGACGACGATAGCCGCGCCGATGACGACGGATAGCAGCACCGTCAGGGGATTGATACGCTTCTGCACGAGCCAACCGATCACCAACCCCTGCACCCCGTGGATGAATAAGGAAAAAACCGCCCACTGCGGATAGCCAAGCATATCCGCCATGGCAGTGCCCATCCCCCCAGCAAACAATGCCACCCACGGGCCAAACGCATAGGCCGTGAAGGTAATTGCCGCATCGCCCAAATGTACATACCCATTCGTCGCAGGGATCGGAATTCGTGCAAGCACCGTCAGCACAAAAATCAACGCCCCCATCAGGGCGATTAAGGTCATACGTCCAATATCTACTTCACGCGACATCTACGCCTCCAAATTCGTCGTGTAGTCATCAATCTGGTAGTCGGACGATCCGGCCGGCTACTACCTTGCGCACAGGTTGATCATAACATACTCGGCGGCTCTGGCAAGGAATCAGCCGCTTTACCTCTTCTATTCGTCGTCCTTCTGGGACCACGGCACCCGCGAGAGAATGGCGTCTTTTGCGCCGCGCGCATAGTCTGAGAGCTTCTCCAATTGTTGTGAAATCCCGGAGGCCTGGCGCTCGACGTAATACGACACGCCCAATGCCCCTGGACCGGTATGGACGCCCAACTCCGTCGGCACGTGCAGCAGGTATGTTTCGACACAGCGAAGCAGCTTCTTCAGTTCTTCCAATACATACGTTCCTTCGGTTTCGTCTTCGGCATAGTGAACGGCCAGATGAACAGGATTGTCCTCGATTTCATCGACGACTTTTTCGATCACCGCTGCGATACCCTTACTGCGCCGGCGCGCCTGTCCGATCAAACTGACCCGGTTGTTTTGCACCCGAATCAGCGGGGAGATCTTGAGCAGGCTCCCCACCATACTTGCCGCACTGGAGAGCCGCCCACCCTGGAAGGCATAATTGACCGTTTCCAACAGTGCCACCACACCGGCATTGGGAACAACAGCGCGCGCACGTGCAGCGACTTCCTCCAACGTAGCGCCTTCAGCCGCCGCGCGCGCAGCCTCCAGCGCCACAAAGCCTTGAGCCATCGCCGTCGTCTGGCTATCGACCACGGCTACCGGCACAGGGCTTTCCCGGCCCGCGACTTCCGCCAGGTTACACGTCCCGCTCTGTTTGCCCGCCACGTGAACCGCGACGATGCCCGACGCCCACTGCGCTTGCTTCCGGTAAGCCTCAAGAAATACCGGAATGGCCGGCACGCTCGTCGAAACCTGCGTCGCAGGGTTGGCCCGTAGCTGTGCAAAGAAGCTCGCCGGCTGCATGTCAATGCCTGAACGGTACGAGACTTTGTCCATATTGACCCAAATCGGCACCACTTCTATGCGGTACTGTTGACACAGAGCTTCGGGGATGCTGGCGGCGGAATCGGTAACAACAGCAATGCTCGGTTGTGTGTTCAACGCGACCTCCTGATGGTTGGCGTTTCTACTGAACTTTAGTAAGATAGTGTATACTGATTGGCGTCTAAAGGCAAACGAATAGAGGAGGGCGCGATGGCGCGCGTAGCAGTTTTTGAAGGGTTAGTTATCGATGAAGCAGACAATCCGGTGGACGTGACCTACATCGGCGGAACGCCACACTATGTCGTCAACGACGCCGGCTTCTTACGGCACGTCCCATCGGAGAAGGTGGATCGCCACGTGCTTAACGTGATGCAGGAAGGCGTGCTCGAAAACCGCGAAGCGGTGGTGCAGGGGATGCTTCAGTTTTTAGGGAAGGATGACCTTTTCACGAAAGCCGCTGTCGATGCGTCGATTGGGCAGATGCCGGAGAACATCAATGCGCTGCTCGATAGTGGGCTGCCCGAGGACGCGCGGCAGTGGTTTGGCCTGATGGGGCTGCGTATCGTGATCGATCTCCACGGCGATGTCGTTGACGTCGTTATGCCCGGCAGTATCGACCTGGACGAATAGCCTCATGCTTCAGCAGAGCGAATTCCGCGGTACACCTTCGGCACAGGCGCGCGAGTTTCTTGAACACCTTGAGGCGCGCGTCGGCAGGCTGGAACGCGATAGCCGCGCAGAGGTGCAGACCATTCCGGAACTCTTCGATGCGGTGCAGGCGCGCATTGTCGAGCTGGAACACGCGGGCGCTTCCCTGCCGGCGGAAAAGCTTCGCTTCGAGACCGTTGCCGGCACATTCCGCCGCAAAGCGAAGACGTTTTTGCGCACAGTAGGTGGGACAGAGGGACTTGCGGCACTGCGTTCGGGCCGGCCGGCAGCCCCGGAGCAGTGGTGGTGGTTCATCGATCAGTGGTGGGCAGAGCAGAAGATGGCGCAGCGCCGTCGCCGGGTCAAATCGCTGCTCATTGGCGGGGTGGTTCTTGCCATCGTAGCCGTGGTGTATGTGCTCTTCCTGGCGCCCGACAAGACCGTATCGGAAACGATCCGGCTGCAACAAATGGCAGAACAGCTCGCGAAGGTTGGGGACGATGCCGCCGCCCTGGACATGGTGAACGAAGCCCTGGCCCTGTCGTCCAACGACGCAAGCCTGCTGGCCTTCAAAGGCATCTTGCAGATGCGGCTCGGCGCTGAAACAGAAGCCACGGCGACGTTTGCGGCTGCCGAAGCAGCCGCAAGCAGCCGCGAACAGTTCTTCCTCGATCGCGCCCAGATTTACCTGGTGCTGGGACAACCCGAGGCGGTGTTGGCCGACGCCGAGGCCGCTCTCGCCGCCAACCCACAATCGGCGCGCGGATATTTGTACCTGGCGCAGGCTAATACCGACCTGGGCAACTTTGTGGAGGCGGAGAAGCAGTACGATGAGGCCGGGCGGTTAGCCGGTGAAGCTGGGGATGCCGAGATCGCGGCGATCGCGCGTGTGCAGAAGGCCTACCTCTACCAACAACTCTTCCTCCCCACCCCGACAACCCCGTAGAAAACGAAAATCCCCCTCGATGAGGGGGATTGCCGGATGGCCCCAAGGGAATTCGAATCCCTGTTTCCGGCTTGAGAGGCCAGCGTCCTAGGCCACTAGACGATGGGGCCAAGCTCGAAGATTGTAGCAGAAACAAGGCTTTTGTCAACCGGCGTTTGCACGCAGCCGGCTTTCGGTTACAATCCCACGTGTCGAGAAAGTGGCTGTTTGGAAGTAAATATAACGTTTTCGCACGCCGCACCATACGATCTCCCTCTTAATGTAGTAAATGGAGGTAACGATGGACAAGTCAGTTCGATACATTCTTGTGGTTGCCAGTGTTATGGTGTTGACGGCTCCCACAGTCGCTGCGCCGCCAACCCCGCAAATTGGGACAGCAGTGGTGGTGGAAGGTGGTGAGGTCACGCCGTGTTATACGGGATGTGGCGGGGTATCTGATGTCCCTTCCAGCAATCCCGACTACGAGCAAACGGTCGTAGAGATGGTCAACGCCGCGCGGGCTGAATATGCTCTGCCGCCGCTCAAACGCACCGCTGCCCTGGACGATGGGGCACGCTACCATGCGACGGATTTGGCGGTGGATAATTACTTCACGCACGAGTCGCAGGATCGCGTTGATGGTATCTTGCAGGTGGTGTGCATCTTCAAGGAGCGTGTGTTAGCGTACTACAATTATCCTACCTGGACCACGCTTAGCGAGAACATTGCTGCCGGTTCTTCGACGCCAGCGGCGGTAATGGCTATCTGGATGGGCAGCGAGGGACACCGTGACAATATATTGCGGGCAGCTTCTTGTGAAATTGGGGTGGGGTATTACGAGGGCGGCGGCGACTACTGGCGTTACTGGGTGCAGGACTTCGCATGTCGCTCCGATGTCTATCCTATCGTCATCAACCGGGAGGCCGCCACGACCGACGATTATCACGTCAACCTCTACATCTACGGCTACGGTACCTGGACCACAATGCGACTGCGCAACAACAGCGAACCCTGGAGCGCCCCGCGTCCGTTCCAGTCGGAGCTGGCCTGGGAACTACCCAAGTCGCCCGGCAAGCATACCGTGTGGGTAGAACTGCGCAACGGCAGCTCGACAACGACCAGCAGCGACAACATCTATTCGACGTGGTCGCCGCCGCCGATCACGCTCAATGTCGTTCCGACCAACGTCGCTTTCGTGCATGACGCCGTGACCGGTAGCCTGACCCCACCAATGCAAGTTGTCAACCTGACCAACAGTACTACGGCGGATGTGATCACCTGGAGTCTGATGACCGAGGGCAACTGGTTCAACGTCACGCCCGCTGGCGGGACGACACCGGGTACGTTCACCATTGCGCCAACGACGTTTATGACGCAACCCAGTACACTCTATACCGGCGCGGTCACAGTGACGGCAACCGCGCCGCCGGAAACAGTCAACGCGGTACAGCGCATCGCCGTGACGTTGGACGTTCAGGCGCCGGCGTTGGGCGGCTTGCCCGATGCGATCACCTTCACGTACAGCATTCCTTCGGCACAACTGCTCCCGTCTGCCTGGATATTGACGCCGCAAAACGTGGGCAGTCACCACGCCCTGAATTGGAGCGTGACAAGCGACGCGCCCTGGGCGCAAATTGCGCCCCAGAGCGGCGCGACGTCGCAGAGCTTCTCCATCACGCCGGCGGGCTTTTCTACGTCGAGCGCCTTCCTGTACACCGGGCTGCTGACCGTCACTGTGGACAGTCCGGCGGGCGTCGCCGGGTCGCCGCATCAAGTGCGCCTGGCATTGAACGTGGTGGATGAAGCCTTCGGTTACGTCTACCTGCCGCTGGTCTGCCGCAATTTCTAAGACGAGTCGTCATGCGGCAAACCACACCGACGAGGATGAAAAGGGTTTCCTCAACGGATTCAACGGAATTCAACGGATATTTTTCCGTTGAATCCGTTCGATCCGTTGAGGCTATTTTCTAAGGAGACACCGGTGCTGGCGCACTCCATGCAAGCACGAAAATCTGTCAATGAATTTTTTGCCATTTGCCATTTGCCATTTGCCATTTTCGAAGGAGTTACAATGACCATTCTACACGGATTCGAACTGCTCGAAACGCGGGATATTCCCGAACTGAACACGCGGGCGAAGCGCTGCCGGCACGTCGTCACAGGCGCGGAACTGCTCTCGTTGGAAAACGCTGACGAGAACAAGGTTTTCAGCGTCGCCTTCCGCACCCCGCCGCCGGACTCTACCGGCCTGCCGCATATCATGGAACACTCCGTGCTGTGCGGCTCGCGCAAATATCCGGTCAAGGAGCCGTTCATCGAACTGGCGAAAGGCTCGCTTCACACCTTCTTGAATGCCTTTACGTTCAACGATAAGACCGCCTACCCCATCGCCAGCCAGAACGTGCAGGACTTCTACAACCTGATCGATGTATATATGGACGCCGTCTTCTACCCGCGTATCACGCCCGAAATCCTCCAGCAGGAAGGCTGGCACTACGAGCTGGAAAACCCGGACGCCCCCCTCACCTACAAGGGCGTCGTCTTCAACGAGATGAAAGGCGCGTACTCATCGCCAGATAACCTCGTGGGGCGCTACAGCGAGCAATCGCTGTTCGACGACCACGTATACGCCCTCGACTCCGGCGGCGATCCGGAGGTGATCCCACAGCTCACCTACACGCAATTCAGACACTTCCACGAGACCTACTACCACCCTTCCAACGCGCGGTTCTTCTTTTATGGGGACGACGATCCCGAAAAACGGTTGCAAATAGTGCAAGACTACCTCAAGGACTTCACCGCACGGCATGTGGAAAGCGCCATCCCCCTGCAAAAGCGTTTTCCTGCCCCGCGCCGCCTCACCAAGCCCTATCCGGTCAGTGAGGACGCCGAGTCGCCCAAAGCCTACATCACCGTGAACTGGCTGCTGCCGGAGAACGTCGATCCTACGCTCACACTCGCGCTCGAAATCCTGGGCCACATCCTGGTCGGCATCCCGGCGTCGCCGCTGCGCAAGGCCCTCATCGATTCCGGTCTGGGCGAGGACGTCATCGGCGGCGGGTTGGACGACAGCCTGCGCCAGTTGACGTTCTCCACGGGTCTCAAGGGCGTCCGGCAGGAAGACACCGGCAAGGTCGAAGTGCTCATCTTCGACACATTGCGCACACTCGTCGCGGACGGCATCGATCCCGATACCATCGCCGCGTCGATCAACACCACGGAGTTCCAACTGCGCGAACAGAACTTCGGCTCGTTCCCGCGCGGGCTGGTGACGCTGATCCGCGCCCTCACCACCTGGCTGCACGACGGCGACCCGTTCGCGCCCATCGCCTTCGAAGCGCCGCTCGACGCCGTGAAGGCTGGCCTGGCGGAGAATCCGCATTACTTCGAGGCCCTTATCCAGGCGCACCTGCTGGACAACCCACACCACTCCATCTTCATACTCGAACCCGACGCCACGCTCGCGCAGCGCCAGGAAGAAACGGAACGCGAAAAGCTGGCGCAGGCCCGCGCCGCGATGACCGAGGACGATCTGCACGCCGTCATCGAGAACACGGCCCGGCTCAAGGCATTGCAGGAAGCGCCTGACTCCCCAGAAGCCCTGGCGACGATCCCCGCCCTCACGTTGGCCGATCTCGACAAGGAATCCAAACCCGTCCCCACCGACATCAGCAGCCTGGACGGCACGCACATCGTCTACCACGACCTATTCACCAACGGCATCGTTTACGTGGACGTAGGCTTCGACCTGCACGCGCTGCCGCAAGACTTACTGCCCTACGCGACGTTGTTCGGCGCGGCGCTGCTCGAAATCGGCACAGAGACCGAGGATTTCGTGAAGCTCACCCAACGCATCGGGCAAAAGACGGGCGGGATTGCGCCGGCCACGTTCCACGGCCTGGTGCGCGACGCAGATACCGCCGCCAGCTGGCTGTTCCTGCGCGGCAAGGCCACCGTCGCCCAGACCGACGATCTGCTGGCGATCCTGCGCGATGTGCTACTCACCGTCAAACTGGACAATCCGGAGCGTTTTATGCAGATGCTCCTGGAAAAGAAGGCCCGCGAGGAAGCCGCGCTGATTCCCGCCGGGCACCGCGTCGCCCTCACGCGGCTGCGCGCCCGGTTCAACGAGGCGTATTGGGCTGCGGAGAAAATGAGCGGCGTAGACTACCTCTTCTTCCTACGCCGTCTCATCGAGCAAGCGCAGCAGGATTGGCCGGCGGTGTTGGCGCAGTTGGAGGAAGTGCGGCGGATTCTCGTCAACCGCAACGCGCTGCTGTGCAACATCACCGTCGATAATGACAACTGGCAGATGGCGCAGCCGAAGTTGGCCGATTTCCTGGCGACACTGCCCGCAACCGCGACCGCGCGCGCCGCCTGGACACCCGACGCGCCAACCGGCCCGGAGGGCCTCACCATCCCGGCGCAGGTCAACTACGTAGGGAAGGGCGCGAGCCTGTTCGACCTGGGCTACACGCGTCACGGCTCGCTGGACGTCGTCACCCACTATCTGCGCACCACCTACCTGTGGGAGAAAATCCGCATCCAGGGCGGCGCGTATGGCGCGATGTGTATCGTCGATCCGCGCACGGGCGTCTTGGCCTACGTCTCCTACCGCGACCCCAATCTGCTCGGCACGCTGAAGAACTACGCCGGGACGGGCGACTTCTTGCGCAAACTCGATCTATCGGACGATGAACTCGTCAAGAGCATCATTGGCGCCATCGGCGCGATCGACGCTTACCAGTTACCCGATGCGAAAGGCTACAGTGCGCTGACGCGGCATCTCATCGGCTACAGCGACGCCGCCCGGCAACAATACCGCGACGAAGTCCTTTCCACTACTGCCGCCGACTTCCGCGCCTTCGCCGAGGTGCTTGACCGCTTCAACGAAGCCGGGGAGGTTGTCGTGGTCGGCGCGCCCGACGCCATCGCCGTCGCTCAAGCCGAAGGCGGCCTGGACTTTACAATCACCAAAGTACTATAAACAATTATGAATCACGAATCATGAATTATGATTCGTGATTCTCTCCATCCTGGGCATTGAAGGAGTAAGTATCTATGTGGCCGACACGCGAAGAAGCATGGCAAGTTTTGAATGAGTACACCAAGAATCCGCATCTGATCGCGCACGCGCTGGCGGTGGAAGCGGGGATGAAAGCCTACGCTCGCCGCTTTGGCGAGGACGAGGAAAAGTGGGCCGTCGTGGGGCTGATCCACGACTTCGAGTACGACCGGTATCCCGACCTGGGACCGGGCGGGCATCCCTTCAAGGGCGCGGAAATTATGCGTGAGATGGGGTGGGACGAAGCGCTCATCCGCGCTGTCGCCGCCCACGCGCCGGAACTGACCGGCGTGACGCTGGACACGAATATGGAAAAGGCCATCTACGCCGTAGACGAACTGACCGGCCTGATCACCGCTACGGCGCTCGTGCGACCGAGCAAATCCATCCTCGACGTGCAGGTCAGTTCGGTACGCAAGAAATGGAAGGACAAGGCATTTGCGGCCGCCGTCAAACGTGAGGGCATCGAGGCCGGCGCGGCAAAGCTCGGCGTCGAGTTATCGGAACACATCGGTGTCGTCCTCGAAGCGATGAAAAGCATCGCCGCTGAGTTGGGGTTGGAGGGAAATATATGAACGAAACTTTCCAAACCTACATCCAAAAAGCCGAAACCGAGCTGCGGGAGAACGTCCTACCCTTCTGGATCAAACACGCGGTCGATAAAGAACGTGGCGGGTTCTACGGGGAAGTCTCCAACACGCTGGTCGTGGACAAGGACGCGCCGCGCGGCGCGCTGCTCACTTCGCGCATCCTGTGGACGTACAGCGCCGCTTACAAGCGCTATCACGCGCCGGAGTATCTGGAGATGGCGCGCTGGGCCTACGACGATCTCCTGTCCCGCTTCTGGGATGAGACCTATGGTGGTCTGTACTGGATGGTCGGGGCGGACGGTGCGTTGCTCCGGCCCCGCAAGCAAATCTACGGGCAGGCGTTCGGCATCTACGGCCTCACGGAATATTACAGCGCCACGGGCGAACCGGGTGCGCTCGACAAAGCCATCGCCATTTTCCGTCTGATGGAAGAGCACAGCCACGATCCCGAACATGGCGGCTACTTCGAGGCGTACACGCGCGATTGGCGACTCGAATCCGACCTGCGCCTCAGCGACATCGACATGAACGAGATGAAGTCGATGAACACACACCTGCACGTGATGGAGGCTTACGCCAACCTGATGCGCGTCTGGGATAGCGCAGAACTGCGCGCGCGCCAGACGGAGAACATCGACATCATGATGCACCGCATCGTCAGCCCGAAGACGTTTCACACGCTGCTGTTCTTCGACGAGTCCTGGAACTCGCGCGTCGATCATATCTCCTACGGCCACGACATCGAGACGAACTGGCTGCTCGTGGAATCCGCCGAGGTACTGGGGGACGAACGCCGTATCGTCGAGGCAAAGGCATACGCGGTGCGGATGGCGCAAGCGATCTACGACGAGGGACTGAACGGCGAGGGTGGCCTGGTCAACGACGGCGACGCGAGCGGCGTCACCGACCCCAATTTCGAATGGTGGCCCCAGGCCGAAGCCGCTGTCGGCTTCCTCAACGCCTACCAGCTCTCCGGGCAGCCGCACTTTCTGCAGGCCGCGCTGCGCAGTTGGGACTTCATCGAGAGGTATTTCATCGACCGGCAGCAC
>JAKJAB010000107.1:0-298 GCA_022707725.1 Chloroflexota bacterium
GAAGACCTGGCGCCCCTGTCTGACAATAACCTGCGCCAGGATTTGAGTGCGGCGCGGGTCGCGCTGGTCACAGCCACCGAAGACATCGACGGACTGTGCGAAAACACCCCGGCGCTGGCGCGGCGGATGCTGGATGACGTGTTCAACCAGATGCGGCGCGGCCTCAAAATCCTGTTTCAATGCGGCTTTAGAAAGGCCATCATCACAGCGGATCACGGCTACTTGTTCGGCGCGGCTATCGGCAGCGGGGAAAGCATCGACGCGCCCGGCGGCGACACAGTCGCGCTCAAACGCCGGG
>JAKJAB010000107.1:379-9950 GCA_022707725.1 Chloroflexota bacterium
GCCGCTCGCCGCATTTGGCATCGGCGGCGACCTGGAACTGGCCACACCCTGGAGACTCGCCTGCTTCAAGGTGAAGGGCGGCGGGCTGGAATACTTCCACGGCGGCCTGTCGCTGCCCGAAGTCGTCATCCCCGTCCTCACAGTGTGCGCAGAAGGCGCACCATCGCCCGCGCCCGGCGCCGAAGTGCGTTGGACGCTCACACCGGGGAGCAAGGCCATCACCACACGCTTCCTGTCCGTCACCGTAACCGGCGAGACGTCCCAGTTATTGCCGCTGGAACCGCCGCTCGTCCGGGTGGAAGTGCGCGCAGGGACGCAGACCATCTCCGCCCCCATTTCGGCCAGCTACGGCTTCAACGAAGTCACCAAAGACGTACAACTCGCCCTGCAACCGGAGGATGAGCGCGCGATTGCCGCCAACACCATCACGCTTATGATGATCAACGATGAGCCGCAAGTGGACAAAGTCAGCCTCTACCTCCTCGATGCCACGACCGGCTTCACCCTGGCGCGGCTGGACAATATACCGTTTACACTTACATTTTAGATTTACGATTTACGATTTACGATTTACGAAAGATGTCTGACAGACAATCGTAAATCGTCAATCAAAAATCGTAAATCCAGGAGGGGTTATGTCTGAACTCGATCGCAAAGTCACCCAAATCTTCGCCGGGAAGGTTGTGCGCAAGGATTTGGTGCGTCAGGTGAAAGTGGGAGCCAACGTCCCGGTGTACGTGCTGGAATACCTGCTCGGCAAATACTGCGCCACCGACGACCCGGTAGCCGTCGAGGCCGGATTGCGCCTGGTCAACAGCACCCTCGCCGAAAGCATCATCCGCCCCGACGAAGCAATGAAGGCCCAGTCGCGGGTCAAAGAGCGCGGCGAGCAGACCTACATCGACAAGGCGCTGGTGCGCCTGGACGAGACCAAGTATTGGGCCGAGCTGGTGAACTTTGGGCATCGCTTCATCCACATCCCCGACACCTTTGTGCGCAAGTACGAGCGGCTGCTGGAAGGCGGCGTATGGGCGCAAGTCACGGTAGAGTTTCGGGCCGAAGAGGAAGTTGGCGGCAAGGTGCGCCCCTTCTTCATCACCGACCTGCGGCCCATCCAGGTGGCGACGTTCGACTTCGAAGATTATTGCGCGTCGCGCGCCGCATTGACGACCGACGAGTGGCTGGATTTGCTGGTCCGCAGCATCGGCTTTGAACCGGGCCTGTTCAGCCGGCGGGTCAAACTCTTCATGCTGATGCGCCTGGTCCCGATGGTGCAGCGCAACTTCAACCTCGTCGAGCTAGGCCCGCGCGGCACCGGTAAATCCTTCGTCTACCGCGACCTTTCGCCCTACGCCATCCTGATCTCCGGCGGCAAAACGACCGTGGCGAACCTGTTCTACAATATGAGCAGCCGCAAAGTGGGGCTGGTGGGGACGTGGGACGTCGTCGCTTTCGACGAAGTCGCCGGAATTCAGTTCTCCGATAGCACGGCGGTGCAAATCCTCAAGGACTATATGGAAAGCGGCAGCTTCAGCCGGGGGCGCGAAGAGATCGTCGCCGAGGCCGCGATGGTCTTCGTAGGCAACATCAACCAGCCTGTGGAGACGTTGGTCCGCACGAGCACCCTGTTCCAGCCTTTGCCGGAGGCGCTGCAGGATATGGCCTTCATCGACCGGCTACACTTCTACCTGCCCGGCTGGGAAATGCCCAAGATGCGCAATGAATTCTTCAGCGATCACTACGGCTTCGTGGTGGACTATCTCGCCGAGGCGTTGCGCGAGCTGCGCCGCCGCAACTACACCGACGCCTTCGACCGCGATTTCAGTCTGGGCAGCCACCTCAACACCCGCGACGCGCGCGCCGTGCGCCGCACCGTCTCCGGCCTGGTCAAGCTGCTGCATCCCGCTGGCGATCCCACCAAAGAGGAACTCCGCGAATACCTGGAACTGGCGCTCGAAGGACGGCGGCGCGTCAAGGAACAGCTCAAAAAGATGGGGTCGTTTGAATACTACCAGACCTCATTTTCCTACACCGACACCGAGACAATGCAGGAACACTACGTCGGCGTGCCGGAGGAAGGCGGTCACCGGCTCATCAGCCAGGACCCGATGCCGCCGGGCAGCGTCTACACGGCGGCGTTGGCCGAAGAAGATACCGTGGCGCTGCATCGCATCGAGATCAGCAAGATGAGCGGCAGCGGCAAACTGCGCATCACCGGCAGCCCCGACCGCCCGATGAAGGAGTCCATCGTCACCGCCTTCGACTACATCAAGGCCAACAAAATGCGCCTGGGCATCGAGCGGGATGTGGACAGCTACGATTTCCACGTCCAGATCGTAGACTTGATGCAGAGCAAAGGCGGCTCGCAGGCTGGCGTCGCGTTCTTCGTCGCGCTGTACGCCCTGCTGCACGACAAACCCGTGCAGGCCGGGCTGGTCGTACTCGGTGAAATGACCATCCAGGGCAACATCCTTCCCCTGCGTTCCCTGGTCGAACCTTTGCAGATGATTATGGACAACGGCGCGAAGCGCGTTCTCGTCCCCCTGAGCAACCGCCGCCAGCTCCTCGAAGTCCCGCCGGACGTGATGGAGCGCGTCGACCCGATCTTCTATTCCGAGCCATTGGCGGCGGCGTTGAAGGCGTTGGGGATGGGGTAAGGTAACTCTTGCCACGCACTGGAGAGGTTGTATAAGCTGCACGCGAATGCCGCGCACGCGCACACGAATCGCGTTCTATGGAATCGGACCATCTATAATAAACGGAGTATTCGTGTGCGGGGAATTGTGTGCGAACACGGCTCTGCCATCGAAACAAAAGGCCCCGCAAATCACGCGGGGCCTTCTTCCATCACATTCGGGGAAGCCGCTTGAAACGACGATGATGACGCTACAGCCCACAGCAATACCGCGCGTCGCAGGTCAGCATAGGCCACCCAGAAGATCCAGACCGTAATCACGAGCGCCAATGTCGTCACAAACGGCAGTCCCCCAAGTGATATGGAGACGAAAACTGCCACAGCCAAACAAAGCATCAGCAGGGCAGCTATCAGCATACGCACGGAGAGACGTGTGACCACCACCCATTCTTGAGGCGTTGTATGCAACCTCAAGTCCTCCGGTCCGCGCCGCCACGCAGTCGTCGTCAGCCACGTCCTGATTGGCCGCAAGCCGGAAGTCCCTTTCGCGCCCGGCAGGTGAGGTGACCACCACGGCCACCGGACTCGCGTGCTTGGTTGCGGCAAGGCAGGCCACCACCAGCGCAACCGGAAAGGCAATCGATAACGCCAGGGCCACAACAAAAACCGCAACCGCTCCCAGAGTGACCACTGATGCGCCTTCTGTTGAGCGAAGTCCCGCACCAGCCAATGCAGACTGTAGTAACCCATCAAACCAGGTATGGGATGCGCTAACTGCAAGACCGCCAACGTGCGCCATAACACAGTCGCTTCCACTTCATTTGTGTTCCAGGCTGCTTGCCCCGTCGCCACACTGTAAACAGTGAAGAACGGCAATTGTCCCAAACTGGTCAATGCATAGCGTTGAGCGGACGTCAATTGCTCCCAGTCCACATTCAGAGATGCCCACATTCGCTGATGCTCTGGTGGTAACGCAGCAAAGACTTGTGAATGAGCCTGATCGTGTAACGCTTGATAGATATCACCCCACGACATTTGTAGAACCTGAACCGCACCAGCCGTTACTTGAATGGCGTAAGGGTGATAGGCCAGGAATGCCAGTGTTTTCTGCACAGCCTCGATTTCGTCTTCTGCAATGGGCGCGAATTTCTGTACCAGTTCCCAGGCTTCCTCTGAGGTTAATTCGGCCACGTTTAACCGTGCGGATTCGGGTATTTGCAGTGTGACAACCGCTGGCAACGAGCGTGTAGTTAAGACAACGACAATTTGAGGCCCTAAATCACACAAAAACTGTATCGTCCTGGGGTTGGTGACATTGTCCAGTAACAACAACAGGGGTGCATCTGGCAAAACAGTGCGCAACGCATTGATGGCATCATCGCTTGTATCGATTTCCGGTGGCAGGGCTTTTCCCAACGAAAGGGCGATTTGTCGACACAGCCAAGGCTCAGATGCTGCCTGGTGTAATTCAAACCAACGGACCTGTCCGGCAAATGCCTGTTGTATGGCGGCATCATTTCCCAGAGCCGCCATTAAGGTACTCTTGCCCAACCCGGTCATTCCCAGGAGTGCGAACTGCCCACCCGTATGTCTCGCTCGTGTGACCAACGTTTTGAGCTGGCGGAGCGCATCGATACGCGGCACGTAGTAGGTTGGCAATTTCGGCAAGGCGCCGAATTTCGTGATTTCAGGGCGTTGTTCTGGCACAGGCTGTGCAAAGATTTCGGCCAAGGCTTGATCCCGATACCCTGCCATACGGGCATCGCGTAGCAATGCGCTGACCCACGGTTCGCCCAATTCTGGAGCAGCTTCGACACACACTTGAGCGAAACGCTTCACGATATCATAATCCAGAGGAACGACATTCCTGCGCCAGCTTCCTAATGTGCTGAAGGCAAGCCCGACCTCATCTCCCAGAAACTGCATCGCCATCGTCAAGTTATTAAAGTGTTGCGCCCGTTGATAAGCACGCACCCCTTCGTCTACACGGTGCGCAAAAGGTGTCTGAGGACCGCGCAGCTTCTCTCCTGTCTTTGCCATTTATGTACAACGCCTTTCTTTTTATATTCCCGCGCAAGTTAGGAGTTTTTCCTAATGTTTCCAACAATTATCTGGTCAAGTTGCCGGTAAGATGAGTATATCACAATCAAACGGGCAATTTAACACACATAACGACAACGGTCAAGTGGCAAAAACCTCAAATTGAGGGTTGACAGTTCTGTATTCGAAACTATAATATGGATATGGAACTAGACCAAACAACAACGACAGACTATCGAGCTTGGACGGTGGAAGCATTAGCTAAAGCCGCCAAGGTAAGTGAAGTTTACATTCGCAGGATGTGTAGAAATAATGTTATCAAAGCTCAGAAGTTTGGTCGGGCCTGGTTCATTCCTTACGCAGAAGGACAACGCTGGTTATTGGAACGGACAGCGCAACCTGAAAACAAAACTTTGACAATTGAAGTTTGATTTGAGGGCACGCCTGGTGGGTGTTGGTAGCACCCACCAGACGCTAACCCGACCGTTGAATGGTCCAACGGTGGGCTACCCTGATTATACCATGAACGCAACGGTGTGTGATGTTACGTGTGTAACGTTGGTCACCTCCTTGAAGCAATGTTGCTCTAGGACTTAGCGTTACAGGGGATATAACGGCCTACCTATGCCAGACAACGGCACGGCAGGCCGTTTTTGTTTGCCTGTGACCTAGACCTAATACTACAGTGTTTCAAGGAGGTTGAATATGCACAGTGGAATCGCTATTGGCTTCGGCAACTCGCGTTACAGACGAGATAGAACTCGCAGAGTTTCGCCAGTAATACTTTTTCATACTGGCAAGAGACCCAAGTATGAAAAAGTATGTAACAACAAGGGCCTGGCAGAACATCCATATATCTCGCACACTGCGAAGGAGCGTATCTATGGCTAAACGAGCAGTATTATATGCGCGCGTGAGTAGCGATGAAGCAGCAGAGCACGGCTACAGTCTGACAACACAAATACGGGAATGTCAAAAGTACGCTGATGAGCACGGATATCAAGTCGTCGCCGAAATACGCGATGATTGCAGTGGAGCTATACCAGTGGCTGAACGTCCAGGCGGTATGCAAATCTATGAGTTGCTTGAGCAGAAACAGGTAGATGCCGTGGTGCTCTACACGATAGATCGCACTACCCGTGATGAAAGAGATTATCCTATAGAGTACCTCATATTCCTTCGTGACGTCCAGGATGCAGACGCAGAGCTGCATTATGTCGATACTGGAAAGAGTGAAGGAAACATCGTTGATTTATTTAGAGCCTGGCAAGCTGGTGAAGAACGACGGAAAATCAGAGAGCGAACTATGCGCGGACGACGCGAGAAAATTCGTCAAGGTAAATTTCCCGGAAATGGCCCTCGTTGTTTTGGCTATGATATTGTTGGGCAAGGGCGAGATGCAAAACTCGTTATCAACGAGAAAGAAGCTGAGATCGTTCGGATGATTTTTCAGATGTACACCGAAGGTAACGAAGGTGTGCTCTTGGGGGTACAAGGAATTGCGGACAAACTCACAGCAATGAATGTATTGTCCTATGGTGACAAAGTCGAGAGTGTGGGTAAAAAGCGCGGAACAGGTGTATGGACCCCTGGGCAGGTATACCCCATACTCAAAAGAGAAACCTACATTGGGGTGTGGTGGGCCTATCAGTGGAAAATGGTAAAAGACCCACTAACACGGCGAAAGCATAGAGTTAAGCGACCACGCAATGAGTGGGTAGGTATTCCTGTTCCGGCTATTATCAGCGAGGCTACCTGGAAAGCTGCTCAATTACGTTTGGCGGAGGGACGACAGATGTCGAAGCGTAACAACTCAAGGCATCAGTATCTGATGGCCCGGCGTATGACATGCGCGCACTGCGGGTATCGTATTCAGGGCAGACCCTGTTGGACGAAAGGCAAAGTCTACCTTTACTATCACTGCAACGGCAAATGTCGCAGCATCACAGATGGAAAATGTGATCTGCCAAGTTATCCAGTTGAGGCCGTCGACAACCTCATCTGGCAATGGGTCCGCGATCTGTTCCAGGATATGGAAAAAATGGACCAAGGACTTGAGCAAATACAGCAGAACACAGAGGGGAAATGCAAAGCCCTTTACGCAAGATTGGAGGCGATAGATAAACTGAGGGAAGATAACACCCGGCGGGACGACATGCTACTTGACCTATACCTGGACAAAGCTATCAGCAAAGAGAAACTGCAGGCACGACGTGAACAGTACGAGAAAGCGGACGCTGAATTACTGGCTGAGCGTGAGGATATCCTAAAGCAAATCGATCACACAAAACTCACCGATCAACAGATTCGCACCATTAAGCAGCTTGCTGCGGTCATAGGACCCGGGTTGGAAAAAGCCGATCTCGATTTTGCCCTTCGACAACAGTTTATCCGCGAACTCAGAGTAACAGCAAAACTCGCCGTTGAAGACGGCGAACGCATCATCTATGTGCAATGCATCATCCCTGACAGTGAAACGCGTTTGTCGATTGACTCAGCAACAAGTTAAAATTGCCCATTCCAAACCCCAGGGTCGTCAGGTAGATATCCTTGCCGGCAGACTCGCGGATGACTTCGAGGATAGACCCCGCCCCAGTGCGACCGACGTTGGCGACGCCGTCGGAGCAGAGGATCACCCGGTTGATGGCCTCGGCATCGAAGTGTTCCCGCGCCAAACGATAGCCTTCCCGTAAGCCCGCTTCTGCATAGGTTGCGCCTTCTGTACGCAATTGTCGAATAGCGCGCAGAATCGTGCTGGCGTTCTGTACTGGGGTATGCTCCAACACCACGCGCGCGTTGCTCCCGTAGACGACGATGCCGATTTCATCTGTGGGGCGCAGTTGTTCGACCAACAATTCCAGCGCATCCTTGACCAATTCCAGGCGGTTTTCCATCTGCATCGAGCCGGACACGTCGATAACGAAAGTGAGGACGGCGTTGGGACGTTCTTCTTCTGGGACTTCGTAGCCCTTAAGGCCCACCCGCACCAGATGGTAGTTTTCCGCGTAGGGCGAAGGCGCGCCATCGATGGCGATCCTAAAAGCGCTCTTAGTCGGAGGCTCATAGCCCGACTCGAAGTAGTTGACGTACTCCTCGACGCGCACCGAGTCTTTGTTGGGCAGATAGCCGTCGCGGATGACGCGGCGCATCACGGTGTACGAGGCCGTGTCCACATCGACGGCAAACGTAGAAAGATTGTCGTCCGCTGTGTCGATACGCGGGTTGACGCCGTAGTTCTCGAAGAAAACGTGGCCGTGAGGCTGGTCGTTTGGTTCGTGCGTGCCGCCCGTAGAGGCGCCAAAGACAAGGTCTCCCCCGTCTCTTTCAACTTCGACTGTCTTTTCCACGACACGTTCGACTGGCGCGGCGGTGGGCTGTGTCAGCTGGTGGACTTCGCGGGTGGCTACGATTTGAGTACGATTTGGCGGAGCGCAGGCCGATACGATCACAGTCGCCAAAACCAATAGTGCTGTTACGATACAAAATGTGCGGTTCATTGTTCTCCTCCTGTTGACTAAACTGATAGAATTGATTTGTTTTGCCGATCTATGGGTTACATGCACCCCAGGAGGAGAAAGTTCACTGATTTTTCGCAGATCTTTCGATTTATCAGGTCAATCGCACCTCGAACAAACAGGCTTCGCCGCCACGCAGGAGCGATGCCTTCAGCGTCGCCGTCACCGGCCTTCCCAACGCCGCCTCGAAATTCGCTTGCAGGTTGTGCACCGAACATTCGCACAACAAGGGCGACGTCACCCAACCGGCCTGCACGAGATCGCACCCACAAGCGCCAAGGCGCACTTCGATGGCGCCGTCGTCACGCAACGTGTAGGTCGAAGCGGGGAAACGGGTCGCCAGTTCCGCCAGCAAACGCGGCACGTCGCCGCCGGCTCGCTCCCAACATTCTCGAAACACCTGCGCCGTGTACGACCGCGCGCACGCCTGTCCACACTCACGCAGCAGCGTCGCGCGCGCCGCCGCATCCAGATTCTCCAGTCCCCTCACCCACCCACCAATCCAATGAAACAAGAAATCTGAAAATTCACCCACTTGGTACACGGATGCACACGGAAAAGACGGATTTTTTACGCTTTTATCCAACTCAGCGCCCCCTTCTTGTCATTATCGTAGACTCTACGTCTAAATTGAGGCTCCGGGCCAAAATTGAACAGTCTCTACGGATTCTTAAAAAATCCCTAAAACCCGTGAAATCCGTGTACTATTCTCCGAAAAGCCGTTGGCGGCGATGACCTGGCGATACCACCGGGCGCTGTCTTTGGGGATGCGCTTTTGCGTTTGATAATCCACCCACACGACGCCGAAGCGTTGCGTGTAGCCCGCCGCCCATTCGAAGTTGTCCAGCAACGACCAGACGAAGTAGCCTGCCAGCGGGACGCCGTCCTGGATCGCGCGATGTGCTGCGGTGAAGTAGCGCCGCAGGTAATCCACCCGGCGCGCATCGTGAACCTGTCCGTCGGGGCCGGGCGCGTCGCTGTAGCTGGCGCCGTTCTCCGAGATGTAGAGCTTGCGTGGGCTGTACTCGCGCCATACGCGCGTCAACACGTTGTACAACCCGTTGGGATAGATTTCCCACCCCATATCGGTCTTGTCGCCCGCAACGACTGTCACCGGCAGGTTATCCGGCGATTCCCAATCGCGGACAACGTTGCGCGAGTAGTGGTTGATCCCCAGGAAATCCAGCGAGACGCCAATCGCCTCCAGGTCGCCGGCCTTCACGAAGTCATCCGCGCCCTCCGGCCAATAGCCCAGGCGGCGATAGTGCGCCTCCAACGTCGCCGGATAGCCGCGTCCGAAGGCCAAATCCAGGAAACGGCGATTGGAAACGCAATCCCGCCATTGGCTCAAGCGCGCGTCGGCGTTGCTGCCCGACGCCGG
>JAKJAB010000108.1:0-5295 GCA_022707725.1 Chloroflexota bacterium
CACCATAGGATGAAACTCCTGATGTTCTCTATTTAATCCAAGAAAGGAATCCTTATGCAAAAGACAATTTTCCTCAATGGAACCTGGTCTCTCCGAGACGAAATCCTTACTTATCCACTCACCAACGCGCCGAAGCTTTCCCGTCTCGAGGAGGGCTGGATGGCGCAGCCCGTCCCTGGCGACATCCACCAGGGGTTGATCGCGGCTGGACGCATCGCCGAACCACTGCTTGGCCTCAACAGCTTCGACTGCGTGTGGACGGAGACGCGCTCGTGGTGGTTCCGCCGGACGTTCGTCGCGCCTGATGGCTGGCAAGAGGCGGAGGTTGCAGAGCTGCAACTGCAAGGCCTCGACTGCAACGCCGAGATCTTCCTCAACGGTGAGCACATCGGCAGTCACCCCAGCGCGTTCCGGCCCTTCGTGCGCGATGTGAAACCGCAGCTTATTGATGGCGAGAATGTGCTGCTTGTGCGGCTCACGGCGGGCGTCGAGCACGTCACCGAGGCCGATGTCGATTCTTGCGATGGGATGCGTCCCGGCACCGAAGCCGGCAACGGTCGCCCGGAGCGCGGCGAACCGCGCCGCACCTTCGCTCGCAAGCCGCAGTACTCGTGGGGGTGGGATTGGAGCCCCCGGACGCCCACTACCGCCATCGGTGGAGATGTGACGCTGCGCCTGATGACCGCGGCCTGCATCCGCGACGTGGCGCTGCGCCCGGTGCAGCGCGGCGATGAGGTCCTCGTTTATGCCACGGTCGCTGTGGATCAGTTTCACTACTACAAAACCCGGGAAGGTACGGTCAAGGTCACATTGAACGATGCGCAAGGTCGCGTTTTCTCTGCCGAAACGCAAACCTTGCTCCGTTCCGGCCTTACCTACGTCGAATTGCTCATTTCTATCCCTAACGCTCAACTCTGGTGGCCCAACGGTTTCGGCGATCAGCACCTTTATACAGTTGAAACGACCCTTCGAATCAACGCTGCTTCGGCTAATGGCTGTTCGACTGGCGACTACGAACCTATCGACTACCAGACCTTCAACTACGGCATCCGTTTTGTCGAACTGGACACCGACGATGGCTTCGTTTTCGTTGTCAACGGCAAGAAAATCTACGCCAAAGGCGCGAACTGGATTCCTGCTGACGCGCTCTACGCCCGCGTGAGCGACGCCAGGTACGATACCCTTGTCCGTGAAGCGCGTGACGCCAATTTCAATATGCTGCGCATCTGGGGCGGCGGCCTTTACGAGCGCGACGCCTTCTATGACGCTTGTGACCGCTACGGCATTCTGCTTTGGCACGATTTTATGTTCGCTTGCGCGCCGTACCCAGACCACCTGGCGTGGTTCCGCGAGGAGGTGGAGAAAGAAGCCGACTATCAAACCCGCCGCCTGCGCCATCATCCCAGTCTGGCGCTGTGGTGCGGCAACAACGAGAACCATCAGGGGTTTGTGGATTGGTGGAAGGAGCGCACACGCGGCGGCGCGTATGTCTATAACTACACCCTGCCCGCTGTAGTGCAGCGCAACTGCCCCGAAATCCCGTACTGGAATAGTTCGCCCTATGGGGGCGAACGCCCCAATGCTTATGAGGTGGGCGACTGCCACTATTGGGGCGAGGGCACGATGAACCCCGATATGCAGGTGCGCATCACGCCGGAGACCTACGATGCATGTACCGCGCGCTTCGTCTCCGAGTTCGGTTACATCGGCGCGCCAGGCAAAGACACCGTGCTGACCTATCTCGACGGCGCGCCTTTCGACCGCCAGGGAAAGGTTTGGCAGCATCACAACAACACCTTCGAGAAGAACACGGTGGACGCGGGTATCCGCAAGCACTATGCCGATCCCAACGCGCTCTCGCCCGATGACTATCTGCTGTATAGCGGTCTGGTCCAGGGGATGATGTATACCTACGCGCTGGACGCGATGCACGCCAATCCCAAGTGCGGCGGCAACCTCTTCTGGATGTACGAGGACTGTTGGGGCGAGGTCGGTTGGACGATCATCGATTATTACCTGCGTCGCAAACCGGCATGGTACTTTGTGAGACGGACGTATGCCCCGCTGCGACTCATCCTGCGTCCTGTCGGCGACGATCAAATCCGCGTCATTGTGGCAAACGATACGCCCGAGCCACTGTCTTTCGATTTGGAATATGGCTATCTCAGCTTGGGCGGCAGTCTGAGTAAGCTGCACGTAGCGCGGGTGGAAGCTGCGCCAACGGCGCGCACCGAGGCCCTGGTCTTCCCGCGCGGCGACCTCGACCCCACCTGCGGGTTGTGGATCGCCCGTGTTCCGGAGCGCCCTGACATCGACACGGCTATCTTTCGCGCCGTGGATTACCGTGAGTTGCAAGTTTCACCTTGCGCGTTGCAGGTTACACGGGGAGAATGGCAAATGGCGAATGGCAGATGGGAGCGCCGCGTGCGAGTGACAGCGGATAGCTACGCCCACGCTGTTCATTTCACGCTGCCGGAGGGGGCGTTGCCGTCGGATAACTATTTCGATCTACTGCCGGGTGAGACGCGGGAGGTGGTGATAACGAGCAAGATGCCGCTGGAACCGGAGGCGATTGGCGTAACGTGTGTCGATGGGTAGAATCGGTGAACCCGCACGATAGAAAGTCGGTTTTTGATCGTTTGCTGGTAGAGAATGGATCACTTTGATGAACAATTGGGAGGCCGTCTATGCCGGATATGCTTGTGAAACTGTACAACCTGGAGAACAAATGGGATTTCATTGCTGAGCAAGCGGCATTGGGGATCGTTATCCGTAAACCCATTGGCCCTGAAAACCGGCTCATCATCGAATGGGTGCGCGAGCAATTCAACCTCGCTTGGGCCAGCGAAGCCTCCGTGGCCCTGCACACTCATCCCGTGAGCTGTTTCATCGCACTCGAAGACGATGACATCATCGGATTCGCTTGTTATGATGCGACGGCATTGGGCTTTTTCGGCCCCATCGGCGTCGCTGAGAACGCGCGCGGTAAAGGGGTCGGTGCGGCCTTGACGATGGCTTGTCTGCTGGATATGAAGCTCAAGGGATATGGCTATGCCGTTATCGGCGCGGCTGGCCCTGTCGACTTCTACCGAAAAATCGTGGGTGCAGAGGTGATTGCTGATTCTGTTCCTGGAATCTTTCGAGGGATGTTGAGACAGCAAGAGCAGTAATCATGTCCGCTATGCAGGATCTAGTCATCGGTATCGACAGCAGCACAACCGCCTGCAAAGCAATTGTGTGGGATACACGCGGCGCGGCCCTCGCCGAAGGACGCGCTGCGTTGCCGTTGTGGATGCCGCGTCCCGCCTGGCACGAGCAGCCCGCCGAAGCGTGGTGGGAAGCGTGTGCGCAGGCCGTGCGTGCGGCGGCGACCCAGGTGCAAGCCGCTCAGATTGCCGCCCTGTGCATTTCCCCGCAACGTGAGACGTTTGTACCTGTGGATGAAACAGGCGCGCCCTTGCGCCCCGCCATCGTGTGGATGGACGAGCGCGCCCGCGATCTATTGCCCGTTATCGACCGGGAGTATGGGGCGGAGCGCATCCACCGCGAAACCGGCAAACCGCTCTCCGGCAATCTCACGCTTGGCAAGATCGCCTGGCTGCGCGCGCGCGAGCCTGACGTTTTTGCGCGCGCGGCGAAGTACCTGGATGTTGCCGCGTTTCTTACTCACAAGCTGACCGGCCATGCCCGCACGGGATGGGGCTGCGCCGATCCTACCGGCCTGTTCGATATGCGCACGAACACTTGGAACGCCGATCTGCTGGCTTACCTCGCCGTGAACGTGGCGCAGATGCCGGAAGCCTATCCGCCCGGCGCAGTGTTGGGGACGGTGACGCCCGAAGCCGCCGCGCTGACCGGCTTGCCCGTTGGTCTGCCTGTCGTGGCCGGCGTCGGCGATGGGCAGGCCGGTGGACTGGGTGTGGGCATCACACAACCGGGGCGGGCGTACCTCAACCTGGGCACGTCCGTCGTCTCCGGCGCGCACGCGGACACTTACGTGACCGACCTCGCTTTCCGCACGATGGTCAGCGGGATTCCCGGCGCGTACAGCCTGGAGACCGTGCTCCTCGGCGGCGCGTATACGATTTCTTGGTTTGTGGAGAAGATAGCAGAATCGGCGAATCAGCGAATCGGCGAATCTGGAATCATGGATCATGAATCCGGGATTGAAAATTGGTATGACGCAGCGATTGCCGATATCCCGCCGGGTGCGGAGGGGTTGGTGCTTGTGCCTTATTGGAATTCGGCGATGAATCCGTATTGGGATGCCGCCGCGAGCGGGATCGTGGTGGGATGGCGCGGCATTCACACGCGGGCGCACCTGTACCGGGCAATTCTGGAAGGGATCGCCTTCGAGCAGCGTTTGCACACGGAAGGGGTTGAGGTAGCACTTGGACAACCCGTAGAAAGCTACGTCGCAATGGGCGGCGGCGCGCAGAGCGACCGTTGGCTGCAAATCATCGCCGATGTGACGGGAAAGCTGGTCTATCGCGCCGCTGTGACCGACGCGGCGGCTCTCGGCGCGGGCATCCTGGCGGCGACCGGCGCGAGCCTGTTCCGCGACGTGCGCGCGGCGGCAAAGGCGATGACATACATCAAACCGGAGCCGTTTGCGCCCGATGAGGAACGACACACGTTCTACTCACAGTTGTATGTGGGAGTCTACCGCGCGCTGTTTCCTGCCGTGCAGCCGTATTTGCAGCGATTGACGGTGCTGACTGATGCACGGGAAATATCATAAAGTTGCTTGTGCAGAGCGTCGGATTGTGATCCGATGTAAGCGTTTTAAGGTGATCATCACTCAGTTTGATCCATTGAATTCATTGAGGAGCCTACAAAAATGACAAGAACCATTCAAAGTGTAATTGACACAATCCTTGCGGCAATTCCCGGCGCGCCGCTGGCGGAAACGGTGGACACGTTCAAGTCCGGCGATCCAACGCAGCCCGCGACCGGCATCGTGACGACGTTCCTCGCCAGTTACGCTGTGATCCGGCGCGCGGCGGAACTGGGCGCGAATCTCATCATCACCCACGAGCCGACGTTCTACAATCACCTGGACGAGACGGACTGGCTCAAGGAAGATCCCATTTATCAGGCCAAGCGTGCGTTGCTGGACGAGCACGGCATCGTCGTGTGGCGCTTTCATGATCACTGGCACATGCACCAACCGGACGGCATTATGACCGGGATTGTGCGGGCGATGGAGTGGGAGGCGTATTTGCCCGACGACGCAATGCCCCTTTTCACCTTACCGGAGACTACGGTGGGGGCGCTGGCGGCGGAACTGAAAGC
>JAKJAB010000108.1:5305-9881 GCA_022707725.1 Chloroflexota bacterium
CGTTGTGGGTGATCTGGGGATGGCGTGCAGCCGCGTTGGCCTGATGGTCGGCGCAGCCGGTGGAACATGGCAAATCGGCTTTATGGGTGGGCAGGAAATGGATGTACTGGTCACTGGCGAAATCCACGAGTGGGAAACCTGCGAGTACGTGCGCGATGCCATCGCTCAGGGGCGTAAGCTGGCGCTCATCGTCATCGGGCATGCCAACAGCGAGGAGCCGGGGATGGCTTATCTCGTCGAGTGGCTGCGCAAGCGTGTCCCCGATGTTCCGATCACACACATCCCGGTTGGCGATCCGTTTGCCTTTATCTAAATTTCGCACCTTTCGCACCTCTACGGATGGAGTCAATAATGCGACCTGTTCATCGACTGTGGTCTATGCCGCGGCGCAGTTCTTTGCCGCTCCCCTGTTCGGCAAGCCCGGCGACCGCTATGGACGCCGGCCAGTGCTATTGGTGAGTATCCTGGGGGCAGCCATCGGTTACGTGATTTTGGGTATCGGCGGCGCGCTGTGGGTGCTCTTGTTCGCGCGTTTGATCGGCGGCATTACGGCAGGCAACCTGTCCACAGCATCCGCCTATATAGCCGATATTTCCGACCTCAAAGACCGCGCCAAGAACTTTGGCTTCATTGGTGTTGCGTGGGGTGTTGGGCTGATTGCCGGCCCGGCGTTGGGCAACTTTGCCTTCAACGGCATCAACAGCACGCAGACACTTTTCCTCATTGACAAGTTCGCTATACAACCCTGGCAGCTTGGGTCGCTGATGATGGTAGGTGGCATCACGGCCGCCGTGGTGCAGGCTGTGCTCGTACAACGGCTCGTGTCGCGCTACAGGGAAAAGGCTGTAGCTGTGACGAGCCTGATCGGGCAGATATTCACCGCCCTGGCTGTGTTCTTTGCGCCGGCCTTTAGGCTGATCTATCCGCTGACGGTACTGAACAGTACCCTGAGTACATTTACTTTTCCAACCATTGGGACATTAGCCTCGAACAGTGTCTCACTGCGTGAGCAAGGTATCCTGATGGGTGTAACCACCGCGCTCGGGAGCCTGATGAGTGTGGTCGGACCGCTGTGTGCCGGCGTCATCTATGATCGTGTGATGCGCGGCGCGCCTTATTGGATGGGTGCCGTTATCTTCGCCCTGGCCGCATTTGGCCTTTACCGGTGGCACCCCAATGAAGTGCAGGTTGCGAGTTTTCAAGGTCAACTGTTGGACTGAACAGAGTTCTATCCTATGTTCGATGAAAGATTCTGAAGGTGGTTTATGGGTTGTGATATGAAAAGATTGACGCTTGCATCGCTTTTAGAAGCTTTGGTCGCTTACGTTGACGATCTACAATACTGGCAGATCACCGACCCTGCGCACCCGCAATACGGCGGCCTGGTTTACCCGGATTACGGCATTGCCGACGCGATCTACTCCGCGCATTTCGTGGTGGGATGCGCGTATCTGGCGTTGGGGACGGGCGATGAATCCCGCCTGGCGCGCGCCGCCCAGGCCGCTGACTTTATGCTGCGGGCGCAAAGGCCAAGCGGCAACATCGACCTGCTCTCCGTCAACTACGATTCCGCGCCGGACACCGGCTTTGTGGTGCAACAGGTGTGCGCCGTGATCGAGCTGGCGCGTATGCGGGGTGTGGATAGCCCGGCATGGCGCGCCTTGTTGACTCGGCTGGAGCAGTTCGTGCGCCGCGCCGTCGCAGGGATGCTGACCGGCGGCTTCCACACGCCCAATCACCGTTGGGTGATCGCGTCGGCGCTGGTGCAGGCGCGCACGCTCTTCCCCGACCTGGACGTAGCGGCGACGGTGGACGCTTACCTCGCCGAAGGCATCGACGTGGATGCGGAAGGGTTGTTCATCGAGCGCAGCATCGGCGTCTACGATGCGGTGAACGACCGCTCGTGGCTGCTCATCGCCGAACGCCGCGACTGCCCGGAGGCGCTGGACGCCGTAGCGCGCAACCTCGACTTGGACCTGCGCTTCCTCCACGCCGACGGCGCGGCGGAAACGGGTCTCTCGCGTCGCCAGGACTACGGCGCGCGCACTGTCCCGCTTGGACTGGCCCACTGTTACCTGCTCTACAATGCGCTGCGACCCAATCCGGTCTATGTGCGGGCCGCGCAGATGCTCTGGGAGAAGAGCGACTCGGCAGCGGTTCATCTCCTGTGGCTGGCTTACCCGCTGCTCAAGTATGGCGATCCGGCCCCGGCAGAGGCCGATTTGCCCGACGATTTCATGCTGTTCCTGCCGCTCAACGGTATCTGGCGCGCGCGGCGCGGTCTGTTGAGCGCGTCTGCGTTCCGCAACACCACGCGGCTTTTCTCACTCGTCTACGGGAAGGCGGAACTGAGCAGCGTCAAAATCAGCCAGACGTACTTCGGCCACAACACCGGGCGCTTCATCAGCGACGATGTATCTGTAACCGATGACGGCGTCATCCTGCGCTCCGAGGGGCGCACCAATCCGCGCCGGCCTGGCTACGAACTGCCGTTGGGTTACCCCATACCGCCGGAGCGGTGGACGGTGATGCTTGAAGAGCGAGACTTGCACCGCTTGCCCCCGCCGTTGTCCACGCTCGCCATTCGGGAGGTAGATGGCGGCTTCGATCTGCGCTATCAAACCCTCGATGGGCTGGACGGCATCGCTGCGCAGGTGGCCTTCGACTTTCCACCTGGCGGCGTCTGGGAGACGGACGACATAGCGACCCGTCCGCAAGCGGGGCAGGTATTGTTCTTAAAGCAAAGTTATGGTACTATGCGGTATGGACATGACGTTATCTGCATCGGGCCGGGTGCATACGCGCATGGGATGTGGGCTATGCGCGACGCCGAACTCGCACCCGATTACGTCCGCGTCCTGTTGACCTTTATGACGCCGGTGGATGTCACACTTCAAATTCGAGTACATCAAGGGCTATAAAGGACGCAGGAAGCAAGATGCAAGACACTGTATCCAACATCCAGTATCAAACACCGAGGAGTATACCTATGAAACTTTGTATGATCGGCAATCGCGGCGGCCACGACAAACACGTGTGGGATGCGTTACCCCATTTGCCGCACGTGCAGGTGGTGGGGATTGCGGCCGGCGCGCCGGAGGACGATGTCACCCCCTGGCTGAGGCGCTGCGACGCGCTGGGCTTCACCCCGGAGGTTTTCGACGATTACCGGCAGATGTTGGACCGGCTTCAGCCGGACATCGTGACCGTCTGTGGCCCTTTTGAGCTGCACGCCGAAATGTCGGTGGAGGCGCTGCGGCGCGGAATCCACGTCTTCTGCGAGAAGCCCGTCGCGCTCACCTTCGAACAACTGGCACAGGTGCACGACGTTTACGCCGAAGCCAAAACGCAGTTCCCCGGCCTGCATCTTGCCACGATCATGAACTTGCGCTACGATCCGGCCTTCTATACTGCGTGGCGCGCCGTGCGCGACGGCGCGATTGGGACGGTGCGCCTGATCAACGCGCAAAAATCGTATCGCTTGGGCCGCCGCGACGCCTACTACCGCGACCGGGCGACCTACGGCGGCACGATTCCCTGGATTGGCGTCCACGCCTTCGACTGGATTGCCTGGTTCAGCGCGCAAACGTTCACCTCCGTCTACGCCGCACATTCCACGCAGTACAATCAGGACAACGGTGACATGGAAGTGTCGGCGTTGTGCCATTTCACGCTTACCGGTGAAGTTTTCGCCTCTGCCAGCCTGGATTACCTGCGCCCGCCCACCTCGCCCACGCATGGCGACGACCGCGTGCGCGTGATGGGAACCGACGGCGCGATCGAAGTGCGCGGCGGGCAAGCCTACCTCATCGACGCGAAAACGGAGGGCGAGGCCGCGCTCCCCGTCGCCTGTGACCGGCAAATCTTCCAGGATTTCGTCGACCACATCGAAGGCAAGACCACGGCGCTTCTCACCGCGGACGATGTCTTTGCCGTCACCGAGGCCTGTCTCCTCGCCCGCCAATCCGCCGATGAGGGACGAATGATGTCCTTTGCGTCTTGATCCGTTGCTTCTTGATCCGCTGCTTCTTGATTCGCTGATTCTTGACCCGCTGATTCTTACATTCGTTGATTTTTAGGAGATTGCCCGATGAGAAAAAAAGAAGTGACCGTTGCGATGGTGGCCCTGGGTGGCTACGGGAACTCGTATCTGGCGGAGTTGTTCCACGCTTCGGCGGAGCACAACGCCCGCTTCGTCGCCGGCATCGATCCAAACCCGGTTGCCTGCCGGTTTCTGGACACGTTCAAGGAAACCGGCGTGCCGATTTACCCGGACCTGGATGCCTTCTATGCTGCGTCGAAGGCCGATCTGGTCCTACCGTTCGTGCAGAAGGCGCTGGCCCATGGGTCGCACGTCCTCTGCGAAAAACCCGTCACAGCGACGGTGCAGGAGGCCTGGAAGATGGTCGAAGCGCAGCGCGCGTCTGGCAAGCTGGTCGGGATCGGCTACCAGTGGTCGTTCTCGCCGGCGATTCAGGCGCTCAAGCGCGACGTGATGGACGGCGTTCTGGGCCGCCCGCTGCGGCTGCGGACGAAGGTATTTTGGCCGCGCGGCGACTCGTACTACGGGCGCAAC
>JAKJAB010000109.1 GCA_022707725.1 Chloroflexota bacterium
CGTTGGTAAATAAACCGTCGTGCTGCCAACTCAGGTGGATGATGCGGGTGACGTCCGGGTCATTGAGTGGGCCAGGATCGCCTTTATCCCCTTTATCGCCCTTGTCGCCTTTGTCGCCTTTGTCACCTTTGTCGCCTTTATCGCCCTTGTCGCCTTTATCGCCCTTGTCGCCTTTGTCACCCTTGTCACCCTTATCGCCTTTGTCGCCCTTCTCACCCTGATCGCCCTTCTCGCCCTGAAGACCCTGCTCACCGGCAGGGCCGCGCGGGCCAGGAATGCCCTCGGCGATGCCCTGTTCGAGCATGCAACGGATGACTTCGGTGATGTTCTGCGTGCTTGGCAGCAGGTGGCGGTGCGTGAGATTGTCGATCTCGTTCTCGCCTTCGGCGGCTTGTCCCGCGTCCTGGATTTTCGCGCCAAGCTGGTAGGCCGGGATGTGGGCCAGGATGACGCACCCGCCGCCGTTGGCCTTCTCCGTGACACAGGATGGGCAGCCGTCTAACGCCCTGGTGAAGAGCGCGTCACAGGCTGCCTCCTGGACGTCGAGCACGGCGACCAGGCCGCGTTCGGGTTGGATGTCGGTCGCCTCGTCGTCGGAAGCGATGTAGAGCCGCGCGCCCAGAACGGCCAGCCGTTGGTAGCGCGCCTGCCCGGCGATATTTTCACGCGTGCCTAGCAGTTTGCTTGGATCCGCTGCGACAGGACTGGCGATTTCGTCGATGGCGACCGTTTGCACACGGCTTTGTCCCGACTGTGCTTCGAGCACGTAGGCCCAGCGCTCGTCCGGCGAGACGGCCAGGTCCAGTGGGAGCGCGGGCCACTCGCCGCCGGAGCCGTCCGGCACGAGCTGGAAAGTCTCCGACGTATCATCGATGCGATAGCGGGTCAGTTTTGCATAGTCTACGGTCTCCAGGCCGCCTTCGCCGATCTCTTCGACCTGCCTGTGCCACAGCACGTAGAGGTATTCACTGTCGCGGCTGCTGAAGACGGCGGCCGGTGTTCCCTCGCTGGTGAGCGTCGGCGTGATGTCGGCGAACGACGCGACATCGACGACGCGCACGGTCTCGCCGGCAGCGTCGGCGATGAAGAGATAGCGTCCGTTCAACGTGACGTTGAGCATTGCCGCGCCGGGAAGATCGGTGAAAGCCGCCGGGAAGGTCAGCGTGTTGCTGGAATCCGGCGCAGGCGTGGTGTCATCCGAGCCCAACCAGGCCGTGTCGATGGACTCGTTGGTCCAACTGCGCAGGATGGCGTGCTCCTCACCGTCGTTCAGCACCAGGACGAACAGCGCGCCGGTGTGCGGCGAAATCGCGAGCCGGGCCGCGCCTTCCAGCGGGATGATTTTGGCCGGTTGGACGTTGCTGCGGATGGCAGCTTCCTTGAAAAAGGCGATCACGGGTGTGGGCACCGGCTCTTCTTCGCCTTCGGGAAGTACGGCCATCGTTGTCGCCAGGAAGATGCGGTCGCCCAGCAGGGAGACGGCCAGGTCGGTCGGTTCGACGCCACCTTCGACGGCGGTAATGAGGTCGTGGGTGTCGGTGCGGAAGGCGTACAGCCGCGCGCTGAGTTCTGCATCCTCCTCTATCTCCTCCGTCGGATCGGGGAGCGCTTGCGCAGCGATGTAGAGCTGCTGGTAGCCCTCATCCGCCGCGAGCGCCCGCGGACTCTGGTACGGCAGCGTCAGTGTGTGCTGCCAGTTGAGCTTGGCGCACAGCGGAGGGCGCGCGCCTTCGCGTTCTCCGGCGTCCTGCGAGAAGAGGTGCACCTCGAAGCCCTCGGCGATGCGGTTGTAGGCCTCGTTCGCATTGGCGCAGTCGCAATCGGGCAGGATGACGGGGATTTTCTCTTCTAGCGTCTCTTTGTAGCACAGGCTGACGAAGAGGTCCTGGCTGCCCAGCGCGTCGACGTCGATCTCGTCCTGTTCGATGAGGTCGAGGACGGGGATGAGCGTCTTCTCGGTGACGAGGATGTCGCGCCCGCAGCAATCCACGGCGGCGCCGGGCGTGATGTAGATGTACTTGTCGCGGCACTCCGGATTGGGGTGCGCCAGCACCTTCAAGCCGCAGACGGTCCCCGCGCCGTGCAGCAGGCTGTTGTGCAGCCGCTGCTTCCCCACAACGTAAGCCTGTTCAGCCTCGAAATCTCGCTCGACCAGCAGTTTCCCGTTGAAGTAGGTGTTGCGGCGGAAACTCTGGATACCACAAGGAATGCAGGTAGGTTGTTGTTTGTTCATAGATACGCTCCTCTCAAAATGAACCGCTAATCTTGCTAATCTACGCGAATCTTTTCTGAAATTGGCGAAAATTCACGTGATTCGCGGTTAAGATAGACGTTTATAGCCCAGGCGCGGGCGCGAGGGGGGCAGTTGGCCGCTCTGCGCCAGTCTGAGTTCACCCAGGGCCGCGCTGGGATATGGACCGATCAGGGCATCCACGCCGATCGTCGATTGGCAGCCGATGCGCACTCCGGGATGTACGATGCGAATGTCGTACTGGGTGTGCGCCGGTTTTTGGGCGTCGATCAGGCGATGGAGGGTCTCCAGTGCCTCGTCGTCGGGCGCGGCTTGATCCGGCAAGACGACGGTGAAGTGGTGGACGATCTCCTTGTCACCCGGAAGGAATGCATATCCCGCCAGGAAGGGTTTGCCGTCCACCAGACCGCCGGCCTTGTGATGCGCCTGGTAGTTGCGCATGCGATAGTGTTCGATGATGACCGGCTGCGGCGCGCGCAAACCGGTGTGCAGGCGCAGCACCTCTTGCAGCCCGGTGATGGTTCCGCGCAACTTGTACAATCCGATGGCGCGGCGCACAAATTCCCGGCGCGTGCTGTCGGGCCACTCGGCCAGGAATTGCAAATCCAGCCAACTCCCCAGCCAGATCAAGAACTCGCCGGTTGGCACGCCGTCCGGGCTCACGTAGCCGGTAAAGCGTTCGATCTGGCTTTCGATCTCGTCGAAGACTGTGTCGAAATAGCTCAAATAACGGTCGAGGAAGTCGGCGCTCACCGCGTCTTCCTGGAAGACCGGCGGCAAATACTGCAACGATGACGCGCGCGGCGCGTACAGCGTCATCGAGCGGATGAGCGGTGTCACACGCCCGTTGCTGTTCAGCGTGACCTGCACCCACAAATAGCGCCCACGGGAGCTTTGGATGAGGACTTCGGGCCAATCCTGCGGCCCGATGGTCAACTCCGTCGACCAGCGGTCGTCCGGCAGCGATGCGACGCGGGTCGCGTCCAGCGGCGCTGGGGCGGTGAAGGTGCGCACGCCCAGATTCGCGCCTTCGGGGATGTCTGCGTCGAGCACGAGGCGGTGCCACGCGCAGTCGTACAGCTTGCTGTCCAGCATTTCCGAGACATAGACGCCGCGACGTGGATAGGTCACCCCGGCGGGCCGGGCGAGCAGCATCATGTCCGTGCCTTTGAGGAAGCCCCGGCGATCCACTTCCAACCCTTTCAGGAGTAGCGCCGAACACTTGGGGCGCGCGTCTTGGGGCAGCCACAACCCTTCTTGATCCAGGGACAGCGGCGGCGGGAAGACGCGGGTGTGCAGGGCCGGGTCGGTCAAGGACAGCGATCGCCCGCGCTCGTCCAACACGACGACGCTTTCCAATTTTTCATCGACGACAAAGAGCAGCCCTGTACTGTCGAACGCCAGATGCTTGGGCTTGACCAACGCGCCGGCGCCGCCTTCGTAAGCGTCGTCGCGGCGCCAGAGCCGGTCGAAGCGGTGGACGCGCCGCTGCGCCGGATCGGCGACGTAGAGATGCCCGCGGGCGCCGTAGGCCAGGTCCCACGGTTGACCGCCTGCCAGGTCGATGATCCAGCGCGGCGCCAGGCCGGGCCACGTGTAGACGATCACCCGCCCATTTCCACTGTCCGCAACGACGAGATCGCCGTCGTGGCTTAGCGCAACCCCGCGCGGTGTGCGCAGCGTGTACGCATCGGGCGGCGTGGTTTCGCGGGCGGGCCACAGCGGTGCAAAATCAGCCAGGTGTGTGGTGTACGTCAAAATGCGATTGCCGCCGGGATCGGCCAGGAACAGGCGTCCATCGGGGCCGACCGCCAGCCCGGTCGGGCGGGTCAGGCCGCCGAACGTGCCGCCCGGTTCGGTGGGCAGGATCGCAGTGGCGTGTTTGTCGCCCAGACGCAAGCCGCCCAACGCGCGGTCGCCATAAATATCCGCGCAGTTGGACGATTGCTCCCAATCGTTTTGCCCGTCCAGGCGGATGAACGCGGCTTGCACCGGCCTAACCGTAGGGATCATAGTTCACCTTCACATCGATGGCGGCCTGCGGCAAATGGATGAGCGTGCCGTCAGGCACGGTGATCAGGTCACCGCATTTTTCATCGCCCTGTGCCGGGGTGAAACACAGCACCCGCCGCACGCCGGCGATGCTCAAAATCTGCCGATAGACGTTGCCGAAGTAAATATCGTGTCCAAAAGGCCAGCCGCGCTCCTCTTCGCCGCCACGCAGGGGGTGGAAGTAGGTCGTGAGTCGCTCCAGAATAGCTTCTTGCAGCGCTTTGAGGTCCATGTCCCGGCTCGCCGTCACCTCGACCTTGAGTTTTTGCAGTTTCAGGTAGCGCGGGCCGACGACGTACAACTCGGTGGTGATCAAGCGCCGGGCGTTCAGGTGACGGCATACCAGGCGCAACTGGTCTTCGGTGGGCTGCGGCGTGTCCTCGTCGTTCTCGGGCAGGATGACGACGGTGACGGCGCCGTCCTGGTTGGGCTTGAGCGCGGGCGGTTTCACGGTCAAATCGACGCTGGTGCGCGCCAGGGCATAGGCGCGTTGGATGCGCACGCCCGGCGTCTGTAGCGCCAGTTCGGCGAAGTCCTCGGCGGTGACGGCGCGGTCGCGGTCACGCAGGTCGTGGGGAGCGCGCAGTTTCACCTCGTCGAGGGTTTCGGCATCGGCGCCGCCCGCCGCCGCGCGCACGTTGGTGACGCTGTCCACGTCGGGCAGCGCGCTCTTCAGGGCGGTGATGGTCGCCGCGCCGGCATTGCCGACCGCGCCTCCACCGTAGCGGTACTCGCGAGCGATGATTTGCGCTCCCGCGACTGGAATCCGCCCGTGTACACCGTCGCCGAAGGTCAGCGTGCCGGTCTCGCTATCGAGCAGGAAGTAGGGATCGGCGGGGCCGGCGCCGTAGAAGTCGGAGACGGCGGTCCAGGCCTCGGATTGGTTCTGTGAGACGATCTCCAGCGTCAGGGACGGCTGCCCCGTGGTTTCGTCGATCAGAATCGGGGTGCGGCTGAGGGTGTGCGTCTGGTTAGGACGGCCATCGCTGTTGCCGACGATCTCTTCGACGCGGGTGACGGCTGCGGTCGCCGCCACGGTGTTGAGCAGGAAGTGACGCACGACGGGGGGCTTTTCCGGTTTGCCGGCCAGCCGCGCGCGGAACCAGGTGACGTCATACGGGACGGGTTGGGCGTCATAGCCCAGGTCAGTCCAGACCTCCTCGTCCACTTCGCTGGGATCGAGGGTCAGCGTCGCCAGTTCGCTGGTGATGTCTGATAACTCTGTATCGGGGTCGCCAATGAGCGCCATCAGACTGGCGAGATCGTCGTCAGATACTCCCATGGCCTTCCAATCGTCCTCGCTCAGGTCGGCGGGGGCAAAGACGCGCGTCGTGATGTCGCTGATCAGTTCGCTGCGCGTGGATGGAGGCTTCTGAAGATCGATGGATTCCCAGAACGTACGGGAAAGCGCGCTGAAGGCCACCTGTGAACACCCGCCGGGCACGTTCAGGTAGACGTGACCGCTGCGCGTCAGCGCCGCCGTCTCGTCGAAGGCGTTGAGGGTGACCCAGGCGTTGTCGTTCGTGAAGGCGGTGGTATGTTCGACACCCTGGTAGGCTTCCCACACGATGCCCTTGCTCTGTTCTTGCGCCTGCCACGGGAAGAGGCAGTGGATGCCCGACGGTCCGGTGATGACCTTCTTCTCCGCGTCCTCCTCGAAAACTTGCGGGATCAACACGGCGAGATCGAGTTCGCCTTCGGGAAAGCGATCCAGCGTATAGTCCTTGTCCTTCTGGCGGTGCGGGCGCAGCACGATGCCCAGCAGACAAACCTCGTTGCCTGTGGGGTTTTTGCCGAAGGGGTAAAACGCGTCTTTGAGCTTGGTCTCGGCAGTTTTGGCGTCGTATTCGGTGAGCAGTTCGCGGGGCGTTGCGACGGTGTTCGCCGGGGTGATGATGGCGGCCAGCGCCCCGTTGAGCGCCGTCAGCGTGCGGTCGGTCTCGAAGAGCAGCTCCTCCTCAAGATCGGGATCGTCCACGCCGACCTGTGTGCTTTTGGGGATGAGGATGACGAGGGGATCGTTGACGCCGCTCAATTTCTTCAGTTTGAAGGACAGCTGCGCCTGCGCTGCTAACGCCGGGTGCGGGGACACGTTGAGCAGTTCCAGGAACTTGATGTAGGTGAGATCGGGCAGCTTGTTCAGGCGATAGAGGATCGTTTCCGTGAGCCAGGCGTGCAGTTGCACCAACGTGAACCCGGGGTCGCTGGCATTGAAATTCGTCCACTCCGGCGTATAGCGCGGGATGCGCGCCTTCGCCTCCTCCACGAGCTGTTGGAATGTCCTGTCATCCAGTACAGGTGCTTGTAATGGCATAGCGTGACTCCTTCATCAGTAGTCCAAAGTCGAAAGTCCTAAGTCGAAAGTCGGTGGGCAGGTAGAGAAATTAGAAATTAGAAATGAGAAATGAGAAAATAGAAGTGCAGAATCTCCTACTTCCTACTTCCTACTCCCTACTCCCTTTCACCCCTCATTGATGTAGAACGGATAGACGATGTTGTGAAAGGCGTTGTTGGCGCGGATGCGATAATCGACGTAGATGAGCAGCGTGTTGGGCGTTTCCGCGTGGCTCATCACGCGCACGTCAAGCACGTCGATGCGCGGCTCCCAGCGCAGCAGCGCGCTGTGAACCTCGTGCGTCACCGTAGCGATGGTGTTGGGGTTGTTGGGCGCGAAGATGTAGTCGTGGATGCCGCAACCGAACTCCGGCTGCATCACCCGCGTGTTCGGCGGCGTGCTCAGGATGATCCAGATGGCTTCGGCGATGCTCTGCGCCCCGCTGGAGTACGAAAGCCAGCCCCGCCCGTTGACGCGAATCGGGAATTTCCACCCTTTGCCAAGAAAATCGACCATAGTGTCAGTCCCCTACCAGGACGGTCGGAAAAGCGCCTAGCACTATGCCCTGGGCGTTCCCCGTTCCGCCTGGATTGCAATTCTGATCCGTGCGATCCATAAAGCGCACGATGCCGTATTGTTGCGGGCCGCAGACCACGCTCGCACTGGCCTCGGTGAATTTGCACGCGCCCGCGGTGACGCTGCTCGTCACGCCGCCCACCGATCCGGCTTCGTCGCCGGTGCTGGAGGGGATTTCTGGGCTGTTCGTTTTGACCAGCACGCTGAGCTGCCCAGGTCCCACCACCACGTTGTCCGCGACCGGACTGGCGTCGCTCAATTGGGCGATGTTCGGGTACGGGATCGGCACCGGCGGTCCCGGCGGCGCAGGCGTTTTGCACACGTCCGGGAACGCAAAGGCGATCCCCTGAGCAGGCGCGATAGGTTTCATAGTCAGTTAGTCCTTTAGTCTTTAGTCTTGTAGCCCTTAGTCTGCCGTCTACTGTCTACCGTCTACTCGGAAGAGACCACCAACTGCCGGTATGCGTCTTCGGGATGGGCGTCGAAGTCCCACACGCCGCGCCAGACCACGTAGCAGCGGTTTTCCTCCGGCTCGACGACCAATGTGTCGGCGTGCATCGGAATATTCACACTGCGCCAATAGCGTTCATCGTCCGGGCCGTAGCCGCGATAGTAGCGGACTTGCGCCGATGCCGTCTCACTGCCCAGGGTGAAGCCGTAGTCGTCGCTGGGGCCGGGGCGCTGGATGCGTATCTGGTTTCCCGGTGAGAAGTAGGGCCGGGCCGATAGCAGTCGCGCGTCGCGCCGGTAGCCGTTATAAAATCGATTGTTAAATCCACCTGGTAGCGGTTCAGGGAGTGGGTACGCCGAGCCATCTTCCGGGAAGGCCGCCTCGCCTTTGCGCGGATCGATCGCTCGCGGCTCCCACCCGAACATGTCAAAATCGCTGCTGCTCACCGTCCGTTCCAGCCACGTCTGCTCGTTGACCTGAAACCGCATCAGGCCGGTCACGTCCAGGAAATCCAGGACGACAACGTCCCCTTCCGGCTTGTACGGCGCCAGATCGTGTTCGAAGCGTATCCTCGAAAAGACGCTCACATCGTCGTAGAAGACCGTGCGCCCATCCACCGCTGCGGTGCGCAAGACCACCTGCATCTGCGTGGCGCTCGCTGTACTCGGCCAGCGCCCTTCGGCGGTGAACCAGTTCAGCGTTGGCGTCAGGCCGGCGTTGACCGTGCACATTGTCGTCGCACCGGCGCGCAGTTGGACGGTCACATTCGACGCAGCGGTGGCTTTCGCTGCAAAGGTCAGCGTGAACTTGTGCCCAGCCAGCGCTTCGGGCATCGCCAGCGTCTGCGTCACCCGCCTGTTCGCGTCGCCGGTCACGCGCAACATGAAATCGCCGCTGCCGCCCGCCTCTGCAACACGGGCGATGGTCGCCCCGCTTTCCGCTTGCCACGCCGAGATGTCCTCGTCCTCGAAATCGCCGTTGACGACCACGTTGCCGATCTGCTCCGGCATGTCCGGCTGATCCTGATCGAAGACCGGCAGCGCCTCCGCAGCTGGCGTCACGCTGCCGAAAATTGGGTTGAGCGACGGCGCGATGTCATACGTGCGCTTCAGAATCGCCGTCCCCACGCGCTGTATCTGGTGGGGTGGGTCGGGATTTTTGCGATAGCCCACCAGAAAAAAGCCCGCGTATCCGGTCTCCTCAGGAAAAACTGTCTCCATCTTTTTGGTAACTGGTAACTTGTGATTGGTGATTGGGGACTGGCTCCTTAGCGCCTACTCCCTACTCCCCCATCACGGGTTCAAATGAATCGGATTCCCCTTCGCCGCCAGCTTGGCCGACGCCTCGATGGTGACGTTGGTGCCCTTGATCGTGATATCGCCGCTGGACTCGATGGTGATGCCGCTGGATGTCATCTCAACCTTATTGCCGTTAGCGTCCTCCATCAGGATGCCATCGGACGTCATCTCGATTTTGTTGCCGTTGGAATCCTCGACGAGGATGCCTTCTTCGCCGCTGGTGTCGGTGAAGACCAGTTTGTGCCCGGCGACGGTCTGGATCATCCGCACGCTTGGATCGTCGGCAGGGGGCGCGTTGTCACCGTTCCACAGGTAGCCCAGGATGTAGGGCCGTTGCACGTCGCCCATCTCGAAGGCGACCAGCGCCTCGTCGCCGATTTCCGGCTGGAAAAAGTGACCCAGTTCCGGCCCTGCCAGCGGCGTCGCCACGCGCGCCCAATTGCTCACGTTGTCGTCGGACAGCCACGGAAACTGCACGCGGATGCGCCCCAATCCCTCCGGGTCTTGCACGTCGGTCACAAGGCCGATGACAACGCCTTTCATCCGTTCGGTCATCAGGCCGGCCCCTCCATCCGCGCTGTGAAGTCGGTGGTGTAACCGCTGCTGCCGATTTTGTGCGTCGTCTCGGTGATCAAATACTTACCACTAAAGCGTAGCCCCAATCCGTTGATAATCACTGTACGTCCAGCTCGCAGGTCGGGCAGGCCGACGGTGGAACCATTGCCCGTCACCAGGTCTTTCACTTTATCCCTCAGGATGCCCCGCGCCATCTCGTCGGCCATTTGGCGCGTTTCCGGCGGATTGTCGACGACGGCTTCGTAGGTCTCCGCCAGCGCCGAATCGATCTTGGACAGCAGCGCGGGATCGGGCAAGTCGGGCTGGGGATCGAGGTCACC
>JAKJAB010000010.1:0-26927 GCA_022707725.1 Chloroflexota bacterium
TCTCCGGCAGAAAGGGCCGGCGCGGTTTCTCGCGGAAAAGGTAGCCGAAGCACCCCGGCCCCCGATGCACGACCGGGAACGCTATCACCTCGAAATCGTCGTTGTCGAGCAGCACGCCGGGCCGGATGTCGATCAGATCGACCGGCACGGGCGGGCGCGCGCCACGCAGCACCACGCGGAAAATCAGGTCTTCCACGCGATCCAACGTCCAGCGCCCGCCGTAGATTTCCAGCTTGTCCACGGCCTCCCAGCGTGCAAAGGTGGAGATCAAGCCACCCAGACCCAGAATGTGATCGAGATGCCCGTGGGTCAGCAGCACCCGCTGCAAGCGCCGGAAACCGATTCCGCTGCGCAAAATCTGCCGCTGCGTCCCCTCGCCGCAATCGACGAGAAAACGCTCGTCGCGCCACAGCACGACTTGCGAGGGCAATCCCCGCTGAATCGAAGGCGCGGAGGCCGCCGTGCCTAACATCACAAGTTCTAACATACACTCTCCCTATCAGGACAAACCACGAATCCTCACAATCGGAAATTAGTGTAAATTCGTGCAGATTCGTGGTGAAAACCTTTCCTTCAGTGCCGTGCAGTCAGAGCCGTCGCCCGTTATGTTTACGCTCCAACGGTCAATATCCCAGGCCGTCCTTCGTCGCCGGCGACGCGCGCCATGGGCAGATCGAAGTGGGCGGCGACCCATACGTTGGTGAGTAGATGTTGCGTGACGCGCGAAACCGTCGCGCGCGAAGTCCCCTGCGCCAGCACGAACGGCAGCACCAGTTGGTCGCCCAGATGCGGATCGACTGCCGCGCCGCTGCGGTGATGGTCCAATAACTCACGACAGGCCAATTCCGCGACCTCTTCGGAGGGCAATCCACGGCGGCCTAGCGCGCTGAACCCAGCCCGCGATTGCGCGTACTGCACCGTCAAAAAGAGACCCGCACCTGTCCCCGGCGAGATGACGTGCTGTGGCTCGATCGACACACGCGGCAGTCCGGCCTGAGCAAGCAGCGCGCGCGCCCGGTCGCTCATCCGCTGCGGGATGTGCGACGGCAGTTTGGCGACGCAGGCTGCGCCGTCCACGCGCTCCGGCGCGCCGCGTTCGGTGAGATTGAGCGGGCGCAGTGCGGCGCGGCCCGCGATCTCCACGTCCAATTCGCCGCCGCCCTGGGGATAGAATCCCCACAGCCGGTGCGTCAGCCGCGCCTGCACGCCCATCTCGAACAGCGTGGGCAGGTAGACGTGCTCGATGTAGGGGGCCGGCGGACTCATCGGGACAGCCGTGCCGCCGCGTAGGATCAGCCGCGACGGGCCATCCGCGAGCGCCAGCGGCAACAACACCGTCTGCAAGACCAACGTCATCGCGCCGGCGGAGCCGCTGCTGGCTACGTCGTTCACGTCGAAGACGTAGTCCCCGGCCTGCGCGGGCGTTTGCGGCGTGAAGGTGAGCCGCTGGCTGTTGAGTTCCGCGCCTTCCAGGTGCGCGTTGCAGATGGCTGCTGCGGGCGCAATCCCGGCTTGTCGCGGTTCGCGCGGATGTTTTCCAGGCAGACCGCGTCGCCGGTGATGGCGGCTAACGTCAAAGCTGAGCGGAGGATTTGTCCGCCGCCCTCGCCGTAGGCGCCGTCGATGTGTCGTGTGGTCATAGGGCTTATTATAACTGCCCCCAAGGAGGTGACAAATCAAAGATAGCGGAGAGTGAGTCTCTCCGTACTTGAAATATTGATTTAGTATAGGCGCGTATGGGGCGGTCTAGTTATACGTGTTTCAGCAAGTCATTGGCTCGAGCAAGTCATTAGCTGAGTACCCTGATCAGCTAATGACATACTCTTGACATTTCTGCCCGGGACGATGAACAGTCTAAAATCTTGATTATACCGCGATGTATAGGTTTGCGTTACTCCCATAGGGAAAAGCGTCTGCAATGTACGTAAATCGGTGGTGTTTCCAGCGTGTAGAATATACATTCTGGGTGTTGTTGTGTTGCGATCAGCTTGTTCGGCTTCCTCCAGCCGGTTTTCCCACACTGGCAGTCCTAATTCGAAGGCTAAGGCATCATCGTTTATCCACCCTGGACCGGCTACGATGTAAGCATCGGTGACATTGCCGATGAGTGTATCGAAACATCGAATCGCGTTGGCAATCTCGCTGGTGTTGAAGGCGAGTGTTCGGTAAGCCAGGGGATAACGCACAAAAACACGGTTGGCATTGATCCCAATTAACAAGAACCCCATACTTGCTAACGTCACGTATATCGTCGATTTGACTTTTTTTGTCTGAAGATTTGTGGGTAATAGGTTTTCGAGCCAGGTCCCGATGGGCAAAGCTGCTAAAGTTACTACAACCGGTATAGCACAACCGGCACGTACTACGCTAGGGTTTTCATTTGGAAAATTGATCGCCAATGCTGAGGGGAACAAGGAAAAAAGTCCCAGTAGGATAAGCACAAAAGTAAGACTATCTGCTTTGTTCAAAACGCGCTTGACGGCGGTAATTACCCCTAATACCAATAATCCACCAAGTATAGGATCCAGTACCGGCTTATACGGCAAAGTTGTAAGTGGCATAGAATCCCCGCGCCAATTGAACATCAGGAGAGCGGTTTTTACGTTGTCGAGAAAAGTGAGTGGGCCAAAGTTTGTTGTTTTATTCAGATACCACGCCGAGCGTCCCCAAAAAGCATCAGCATGTTTGATAGCGAATATACCCAAGGGGATGAAAACCAGGATAGCGGTTATCACCATCAAACCGAAATTGCGCCAATTCAAGTTTTCCCGTAGCGTTCCCGATCTTTCGACGATATTGAGGGCAAACCAGATATATGCCACCGCAAATGGAATGATACGAAAGGCCGTATAGCTATAAAGTCCTATTCCTAGACATAGCCCTAACAATAAAAAACTTCCCCGTTCCCCTTTCTTTAACCCACGCATCAGGTAGTAGAATGCCCATGCGCTAAACATAGGAGCAAACGATAATCGCAGCCCAGTACGGCTCAGAATCACCAGCCAACTTGCAATCGCAGCAAATCCCATTGCCCATAAACCCGTCGTGCGACCATATAGCTCGCGTGCCAATAGGTATACGCCGGGTAACGTAAGCAAACTGGGCAAAATAGTTCCTACCTTGAGGATTGTAAAGTCTATGGGATGCTGGGTCAGCCAGACAAGGAAAGCAGTCCAATAAAACAGGAGTGGTTCACGCCCGGTATTACGACTAAAGAAAAACGGGCGCAACCCACCTTCTACAATATCACGGATGTCCAACAGATTTTGTGTATGGTCTAGTGTCATCTCCGGTGGAACTTCCTGCAAGCGCCATATTCTACAAAACACGCCTAACAAGATGATAACAATGAAGGCCAGGCCGTGCCAGGTTAAGTGTATGCCGCTGGAAGTTAAGTGATATCCGACCACTTTCATATGTGGCCGTTTTTGCCAGAAAGCAGCCATAAACGCGCTAACGCTAACTCCCCAGGCAATCACGCCAATCCATGTAAATCCCTTATACTCGAGTGTGACACCTATGTTAATGTATGTGGCAAATATGCTTAAGTTAAGCAAGAATTGTCGCGCTCGCGACAATTTCCACGACTGTATATCGCCTGCGCTCCCGCCGGTTTTATCCGACTGTAATGAATATATGGATTTGTTGCATAACCACAGGCCGACTGAAACCACATACAGACCTAAACCCGGCCAAAGACGGTTAGTGCTCAACATAACTTGCGCCAGGATTGCGACAAGTATTGCTAAACCAGGATACCACCAAGTATCCACAAAGATCAAGATAGGGGATTTTCTCATTTTCTTGGATATCTCACCACAAATCGTCGATATAATGGATAGTCATAGCGATATTATAGTCCGTCCACAGGAAGATGACAAATGAAAACGGACCGCCGAGAGGTCTATCCTCTCGGCGGTTGTGGAGGTGCTGGATCTTTTCCAGCGAAAGTGGAGGCGCCAGTCAGTTATTGGATGATGTCGCAGATGACCTGAACTTCCACGGTGACGTTGTAAGCGCACTCATTCTCGCTATTGAGGCTATTCTTCTGGCGCGGGGAAATAGGCTTCGAGCAATGGGGTCAGGTCGGCGTCCGTGTGGGCGCGGACAGCGGCGAAAAAGTCGTCGCGCGCAGCGATGCGGCCTTCGTTGGCCTCACGGTAGGCTCTGACGAAGGCGAAAAAGTCCGCGTCGCCCATCAGCGCGCGCAGGTCGCTCATGAAGCGCGCGCCCTGCGCGTAGAGTTGATCGATGTACGAAGCTGTGTCGCTGAAGTCGTAAATGGTGCGGTCGAGCCTGCCGCCGCGATTGCGGTTGCCGATATGGTGTCGCCACCACCACTCGACGAAATCCGGGTAGTAACGCTCGTAGAAGAGCACTTCGCTGTATTTGGCGAAGGATTCATCCAACCAGGGTTCGTGGACTTGATCGTTGCCGACCGCGCCGTACCACCACTGATGGGCGATCTCGTGCGCAGTGAGGCTGATCAATCCCGCGACGGGAGTTTCTTGATACCCTTTGTAGGCGCGGCTGCTCATACTGACCAGGCCGGAATACTCCATCGCGCCGTAGTAAGCGTTCTGGGCGATTACCAGGTTACTGTAGGGGTAGGGGCCGTAGAGTTCGACGTACAGCGAGAGGGCTTGCGTCGCCGTCTTCAGCACGGCCTGGGCCGCCGTGTTGTACTGCTGTGTGCCGTATTCGGGCAGAAAGTAGACTTGTATCAGCGCCCCACCGGCGTTGGCGTGGAGTACCCGGTATTCGGGGCTGGCGTGGAAGGCGAACGTGCGCGCCTGCTTGAGATGATAGCGCCGCACCTGTTCGCGCTGGCTAGCGAAGCCCGGCGCAGCGACGACGACAGCGGGGTCGGCGCGCAGGGTCACGTCGTAGTCGGCGACGCCGTAGATGTTCGGATCGCCGATCAAGACATATTCCCACGTCTGCCAGCCTTCTCCGGGCCGGTAAGGAACGAGCGTGGGATGCCAGTCGCCGGCCTGGACCAGCCGCTCGCCCGCGCCGAGATTGCCGAGCGGCAACCAGGTGTCAGCGTCTACGGGCGGGATGGCGAGGACGTAATCCAGGGCGACGGCAACCGCTTCGCCCGGCGCGATGGCAACCGGCGACTCGACGAATAGCATCGTGCGCGATATTTCCGCCGTGGCGACATAACTTTCCAACGTGGTCGTGATGGTCGCCGTGCGCAGCGTAAAAACGTCCGGACGGTAGGCCGGTGGGACGGCGAAGACGAGTTCCTCCCAGGTATCGGGGCTGTCGTTGACGAGCGTCACTTGTTGCGTCACCGTCATACGTTTGTCGGCGTAGTTGAGGACGATGAGCATCTCGATCTGCGGGATGCCGCTTACCGGTGGCATCACGAGCGGTGCAGGTGTAGGGGTGAATGTGGGAGAAGGGGAGGGAGAGAGGATGATTGCGTGTTGGGGTGTGCGGGTTGCAGCGCGGATCAGGGTTGTAATGGGTGTCTCCGATTTAGTCGCCGTCTCCGGTGCGGTCGCCGTCTGGCCCCCGGCAAGCGCACACGCCGCCAGCAGCAAAATGATGAGCAGCATTCCCCCGACCGTCAACAGCCCCTTGGACGAAGATGAAGGCATTGCTCACCCCGTCAGCAAATAGATGGCCACCAATGAAAGGAGGATGCCGCCCACCTGCCGCAGCGTCAGCGTCTCTTTCAGGATCAAGATTGCCAGCAGAATCACGCCAATCGGATACAGCGCCGTCACCGGCACGACCACCGATGCTTTGCCCTCGTTCAACGCCATCAGCAAAAACTGCGTTCCCACCACACCGGCAATCCCCGCGAGCATAGAGAACGTGATGCCCTTGACCTGCACCGGCAGTCGAAAGCGCATCGTCGCCAGAATCACCAGCGCTCCCAGAGCCGTTCCTAGCGCCTGGTAAACCATAGCGCTTTTGGGATCGAGGTAGTCGCTGGCGAGTTTGGGGAAGAATCCCCAGAAACCGTAGATGGCCGTTGCCGTCAGCGCGTAGATCAACCAATTTTGCATAGAAAGTCCTTGCCTCCCACACGGGCAATGGTATAATCTCAACGTCAACACAGTTGACGCGTCAACCTATTTGACGCATCAACTAGGTTGACATGGTATTGAATCGACCAGACGTCGTCATTATACCCTACACGGCCGACTGTGCGACTACCAGACTGACGACAACTTGACTATTCTAGGAGAGGAAAATGATCGATGATCTATTGAAACTGCTGCCGCAGGTCGTGACGGTTTTGACGCTGGTGACGGCGGTCTTTGTTACCAGTGTGTGGATTGGGATGGTGCTGTGGACCTTCCGTGACATTCGCTCGCGCACGCGCGATATTATCGTGCAGTTGCTGGCGACGATCATGGTAGGGATTCTGACCATTCCGGGGCTGATCATCTATTTTCTCATCCGCCCGCGGGAGACGCTGGCCGAAGCCTACGAGCATGCCCTGGAGCAGGAGGCGCTGCTGCAAGCCATCGAGGAGCCGGAGGCTTGCCCTTCGTGTGGCGGCAAGGTGCGCGGTGACTTTCTCTACTGCCCGTACTGCCACACGCAACTGCGGAAGTCCTGTATTGTCTGTGATAAAGTCCTGCAACTGGACTGGAATCTCTGTCCCTACTGCGGCGCTCCGCAAGGCAGTCACGTCGTCGAGCCGGTGATGGATCGTGAAGTGGAGATGCCCGTCACGCCGGTCCCGCAAGTGTAACCCACCTAAATGATAGAACCCCGATTTCTCGAAGAAATCGGGGTTTTCGTATTACGCGCCTGAGGAACGCACATCTTCCGCTTGCACGGTGTGAACCTTGACCATATTCGTGACGCCGTGGAACGTGAAGGGGATGCCCGCCGTCAACACCACATGGCTGCCGACGGAAGCGTATTTCCGGGTGACCGCGCCATAGACCATCGTCTGAATCATCTCGTCGGTGTCGTTGAAGGGGACGACCACAGTCGGAATCACCCCCCAGACTAACTGCAAGCGCCGGGCGGTTGCCTCGAAGGGGGTAATGCCCAACAACGCCATCCTCGGTCGATGTCGCGCCACCATGCGCGCCGTGCGCCCGGATTCTGTCGAGGTGAGAATGGCTGTCGCGCGCGCCGCTTCGGCCAGCGTCACCGTCGCCCGGCTGATCGCGTTGGAGATGATGCCCGTGTCTGTGCGGGCGGCGTCGGGCGCGTCGACGGCTTCCTGCTCCATATCCAGCAGTTGATTGTAAGGGAAATGCGGAGACCCTTCCACGCTCTCTGCGATTTTCGCCATCATGCGCACCGCCTCTACGGGGTACTTGCCCACCGATGTTTCGCCGGAGAGCATCACCGCATCGCTGCCGTCGAGGATGGCGTTGGCGACGTCCGAAGCCTCCGCGCGCGTGGGACGCGGGCTGTCGATCATCGATTGCAGCATTTGCGTGGCCGTAATCACCGGTCTTCCCAAGCGGTTGCACAGGTGGATGATTTCCTTCTGCGCCAGCGGCACCTGTTCGGGGGAGGTTTCCACGCCCAAGTCGCCGCGCGCGACCATAACGGCGTCGGAGGCGCAGGCAATGGCCTCGAGATCGGTCAATGCTTCAGGCTTTTCGATTTTGGCGACGATGCCGGGCGTATGGTGTGGATTTTCACCCGTCCGCCGTTCTTCGGGCGCGCACGTGTGCGCGTTGAGGTAGTCCTCCAACACCCGCACGTCATCCGCCCGTCGGACAAACGACAGCGCCAGGTAATCCAGTTCCAACTCCAACGCTAGCAGTGCATCCTGCTTGTCTTTCTCGGTGAGGGCAGGGATCTTCAGCGGCGCGCCCGGCAGGTTGACGCCCTTGTTCGAAGTGAGTAGCCCGCCGACGCGCACGCGACAGCGCAGGTGTGTGGGAAAAACAGCCAGGGCTTCCAATTCCAGCGCGCCGTCGTCCAGCAAAATTTGATTGCCGGGTTGCACGTCGGGAATGATTTCCGCGTGCGGGAAAGGGATTTCCGTGAGCGGATCCTGTACGGGGTCTGCCGTCAGCGTGATCTCTGTGCCTTCCACGAGCCGGACACCTTCCGGCGGCAGCGCGCCCACGCGGATTTTGGGGCCTTGCAGGTCGCCCATCAGCGCCACGTAGCGGCCTTCTTCGACCGCGATACGGCGCACCAATGCGGCGGTCTGGCGTTTGTTTTCGGCGCTCCCGTGCGAGAAGTTGAGCCGGGCCACCGTCATGCCCGCGCGGATCATTCCGCGCAAGACTTCGGGAGATTCGGTCGCCGGGCCTAGCGTACAGACGATCTTGGTGAGGGGCATCGTGGTCTCCTTTCGAAATACTCAACGGGTTGAACGGATGAAACGGATTATGTCTGATTGCTAAAAACAAACCCGGTACATAGGGTGTACCGGGTTTGCGATGTGTGAAACGGCGCTTACTTCGTCTCGCGGTAGATGACGTGCTTGCGCACAAAAGGATCATAGCGGCGCATTTCCAACCGCTGCGGATCGTTGCGGCGGTTCTTCTCCGTGAGATACATGTGCCCGCTTTCGGTGCTCTTCATTTTGATCAAAACCCGAACGCCCTTTTTCTTTGCCATAATGCCACCTCCTGACTTTGTCCCACAAGCCTTATGAAGCTTGCCTGCATCGAATGTAAACTTGATCGGGCGTCATTATAACGTGGTTGTCCACACTGTCAAGCTCTTGGCTTGTCGGTATAAAGTGCTATACTTCGATCTTGGTTTGGGGTGTGTTTGGGATGGAGAGAGGATGGCGATGACAAAACGAGGATTAGGCCGAGGGCTGGAAGTTTTGATTCCTGTGGACGAAGCGCAGGCTGGTGGCGTGCAGGATGCGCCGCTGGAGGCGATTACACCCAATCCGCATCAACCGCGCGGCGCTATCGTTACGGAGGACTTGCAGGAACTGGCCAGCTCGATCCGCGAACACGGCATCATCCAACCGTTGATCGTCACCCGACAAGTCGATGGCGGCTACCAATTGATCGCCGGAGAGCGCCGCTGGCGCGCGGCGCGGCTGGCGGGGTTGCAGCGCGTGCCCGTGATCGTGAAGGATGCCGCTCCACAGCAGATGTTGGAGTTGGCGCTGGTGGAGAACGTGCAGCGCGCCGACCTCAATCCGCTGGAAGAGGCGCTGGCCTACAAGCAGCTCATCGAGGAGTTCGGGCTATCGCAGGGGGATGTGGCGCAGCGGGTGGGCAAGAGCCGTCCGGCGGTGGCCAACACGCTGCGGCTGCTGTTGGCTTCGCCCGCCGTACAGGCCGCGGTGATGGAGGGCACGATCACCGAGGGGCACGCCCGTGCCTTGTTGGGACTGCCCCGCCAGGAAGACCAGGACGCTGTGCTGCGCGTGGTGATCCAACAGGGGTTGAACGTGCGCCAGGTCGAGGCGCTCGTGCAGCAGTTCGCGCGTCCGCCGAAACCCAAGCCCGTTCCCATGCCCGAAGTCCAGGCCCTTGAGGAAAACTTCGAGGCTTCCCTGGGCACGCGCGTGCGTCTCAAAGCCGGGCGCAAAGGCGGGCGAGTGGTGATCTATTACTATTCCGATGAAGAATTTCAGGCCCTCTACGAGCGCTTGACGGGCGAGCGGTTGTAGATTGAGAGATTGGAGATTATAGTAGGATGACATTCGAAGCAGCGGCCATTGTGCGGGAGAAGACGGAACAGGCGGTCGAGATTCTCAAGGAGAAAGACGTCGACCTCTGGATCACGTTTGTGCGAGAGACGAGCCATGTGAAAGACCCGGTGCTGGATCTGATTCTGGGCTTCGATCTTACCTGGACGTCGGCGTTGATGATTCACCAGAGCGGCGCGCGCGTTGCCATTGTGGGGCGCTACGACGTCCCCAACGTCGAGCGATTGGGCGCGTACGATCGCGTCATCGGCTACGATGCGGTGTTCCAGCAGCCACTGCTCGCGGAGATCGATGCGCTGCGCCCACGCCAGATCGCCGTCAACTATTCGGAGAGCGACCCCGCGGCGGATGGACTGACCTATGGCATGTTCCGGGTCCTATCGCGGGCGTTGGCGGCGACGCCGTATGCCGACCGTTTGGTTTCGGCGGAAGCGGTCATCGCGGCGTTGCGCGGACGGAAGACGGCCTCGGAGATTCAGCTTATCAAAACAGCGGTCGAGCGCACGGAAGAGGTTCTGGCGCAGCTCTACCCACAAATGCGTCCCGGCGTGGCCGATACGGAAATTGCCGACTTTTTGCACAACTTTCTCACGGAAAACGGCTACAGCGCAGCGTGGGACTGGGATTATTGCCCCGTCGTCACGGTTGGGCCTGATGCGGCGGCGGGCCATGCGATGCCCTCTGGGTTGCGGATCAAGCCGGGTAACTTGGTGCAGGTGGATTTTGGCATTTCACGTTACGGCTTCGTCTCCGATTTGCAGCGGACGTGGTACGTGCGCCCTGCCGGCGAAACGGCCCTCCCCGAAGCTATCCAACACGCGTGGGATGCGACGACCGTCGCCCTGGAGGCCGGGCGCGCGGCGCTGAAACCCGGTGTTCGCGGGTGGGAAGTCGATGCGGCAGCCCGCCGGGCGCTGGTGGAGGCGGGGTATCCCGAGTATATGCACGCTTTCGGCCACCACATCGGGCGCATGGCACACGACGGCGCGACCGTCCTTGGTCCCCGCTGGGAACGCTATGGCAGCTCTGTGGAAGGCGTGATCGAAGTGGGCAATGTTTTTGCGATCGAGTTGGGCGTTGCAGTATCGGGGCACGGCTATATTGGACGCGAGGAGAATGTGGTTATCACGGCCACTGGTGCGGAATACCTGGGTCGTCCCCAGAAAGGGCTTTGGATCGTATAACCGATGTGTCTATAACACAAGGCCCAGGAACTTCCTGGGCCTTGTGTTGTGCAGTGTATTAAGTCTATCCCGACCACTGAATCTGGTAAACGCACAGTCCCCCACGCGAAGCCAGCGTTTGCACTCGCTCTGGATCCCCATTGGTCAGCTCGCGAATAATGGTCTCATCGATCTGGCACGTCTCACCGTGGCTTTGCGCGACGTGATGGTAAGGACAACTGCTGACGTAGATAAAATACTGGCCGTCCTTGTTTTTGTCCCAGCGCGCCACGAAGCCCTGCTGGTTCATAAAAGCGAGGGCGCTATCCATACGGGCGTCCCGGTCTTCCGGCAGATCGCCGGCGCCGGCGACCATGCGTTTGGCGGTTTCGCGCAGGAAATGCAATTGCTCTTCCTGAGGGAGACAGGTTTTCAGCGTGTCCAACATTGCGTTGGCCAGGCCGCTGTAATTGTTGGGAAATAGATCGGCGGCGGTGGAGGTCAGACGATAGACATAGCGTGGCCGTCCAGGCCGGTTGGAGCGGTGGATTTCGGGTTCGGTGATATAGCCCTCCGAGCGCAAAATCTCCAGGTGATGGCGCACCGTCACGCTGGTGAGGTTCAGTTCCCGACTCAATTCTTGAACGGTGACCTCGCCGCGACGTTTTAGGATTTCCAGGATTTGTTGTCTCGTGTCCTGCATAGCCGTTCTCCGCCTAACTTCCTACTGTGATCCCGTGTGTTGGGTGATTTAGTAAAGGGATATATTTATAAACAAGTTTATTGTAGCATTATAAGTGCGTTTTGTCAAACCTATATTTTCTTTTTGCAACCTCCTTATGATTGGTATTTCGTCAGGAGTGTGCTATAATCTGTTCGATTTGTCAAGGGAGGTACAAGCGTGTTTGAGATCAAAAAAGAAGTGTTAGCAACACATGAAGCACTCCTCACTGTCACAGTGGAGGAAGAGGCCGTGAAAGGGGCGATGCAAAAAACCGCACGCGCTCTGTCGCAAAAGTATAACATCCCCGGATTCCGCAGGGGAAAAGCGCCTTATGCCAAAGTTGTGCAATACGTGGGCGAGGGAGCGCTCCTGCAAGAGGCCGCCGACGCTCTGCTCGAAGAAATCTATCCGCAGATTCTTGAGCAGGCTGAGGTGAATCCTTACGGGCCGGGCGAACTGCAAAAGATCGACCCCGATCCACTGACCTTCACCATCCGCGTACCGCTGGTGCCGGAGGTCGAGCTGGGTGATTATCGTAACCTGGGTCTGGACTGGCAAGACGTTGCTGTGACCGACGCGGAAGTCGCCACTGTTCTGGAACAGGTTCGTGAAGAGCATGCGATCCTGGTGGCTCTGGAACGGCCGGCTGAATACGGGGATGAAGTCCACATCGATGTCCGCGGTATGGTTGACAAGGATGTCATTGTCGATGAGAATGACATTGAAGTTGTGCTCAAGGAAGACGCGGTTTTCGTCGCGCCGGGATTTGCCGAGGCTCTCATAGGGATGAGCACCGATGAAGAGAAATCATTCACCGTGGTCTTCCCGGAGACCTTTGGTGAGGAAGATCTGCGCGGTGAAGAAGGCAAATTTGACGTCAAGATCGTGGGCGTTTACGAACGTGTGTTACCCGATCTCGACGATGCGCTGGCCAGCACGGTCGGGCCTTTCGAGACGTTGGAAGATTTGAAGCAGGACATCCACACCCGGATGTTGGAAAGCCGACAGCAGCAAGCCCAGGAACTCTATCGCGACGATTTGACATCCATCCTGGTTGCGCAATCCGATGTGCATTACCCTCCCGCGATGGTGGAGGACACGCTCGATGATATGCTCAAAGACATGGGCACCCGCATCCAGCGCGAGCAGCATATGTCGCTCGAAGATGCAGTGCAATTGCAGGGCCTGACCATGGAGCAATTCCGTGAGCAAATGAAACCCCAGGCCGAGAAGCAGGTCAAGCGCTCCCTCGCCTTGGGAGAGTTTGCTGAGGCGCAGGGCATCACCGTCAGTGATGATGAAGTGGCGCAAGAGTATCACAATTTCCTCACTGCGATGGGACAGGCGCACCGGATCGATAGCACGCCGTTGCCCATGGATTCGCCGCTAGGGCGCAACCTGCGATTGGGGCTCCTGAGCCGCAAAACGTTGGAACACCTCGAACAGATTGGACGTGGTGAGATCGATCCTCATGCCGTCGCAAAAGCTCAGGCGGCTATGAAGGAAGAAGCGCCTGAAACGCCGGAGATCGTAGCGGCAGGGGAAGCGGTCGAGCTAGAAGCCGCACCGGTCGTCGAAGCGTCGCCAGAAGAAGACGCGCCTCAGGCATAAGAGTGGCAGTCCTATAATTATCCACGTCAAACGCCGAGAATCTGACGACAGAATGACTCGGCTGACGACTCTGTGAACGTATTGAAGGAGACGACGATGTATCCGATGTTTCCGAACGTGATTGAAGAGACCCGGTTGGGCGAGAGAGTATACGATATTTACTCGGTGCTGCTGAAAGATCGCATCGTTTTCCTGGGAACCCCCATCGATGCGGTTTTTGCAAACGAAATCGTGGCAAAGTTGCTGTTTTTGGACCGTGAGGACTCCGAGCGGGAGATCTCGCTCTACATCAACTCGCCTGGCGGCGAGATCTCAGCCGGTCTTGCTATCTATGACACGATGCAGTTGATCCAGGCACCCGTCTCCACCATAGCGGTGGGAAGAGCGGCTAGTATGGCGACTGTTTTGCTCGCAGCTGGGACCAAGGGTCGCCGGTACGCTTTGCCCAATTCGACGATTCACCTGCACCAGCCCCTTGGTGGTGCACAGGGGCAGGCGACCGATATCGAAATTGCCGCGAGAGAGATCGTGCGGATACGGAGCCTCCTTAACGATATTCTACGACGGCATACAGGCCTGGAAGAGGCACAAATTGAGCGGTTTACTGACCGCGATTTCTATATGACTCCTCAACAAGCTGTTGAATACAGCATCGTGGACAAAGTTCTCGATTTAGCAGACAAATAATGACCTGCCATCCTGTTCGTCCTCACGACCGTCCGCATCACCGGACGGTCGTGTTTTTAGCAAACAGGACTCGAGTTTAGCCAAACGTAGCTCTTGCGCGCTTGCTTTTTTTGTAGATAAGCGCATACTATATTAAAAGGTAAATGGGAAAGCGATACGAGGCGTGATGATCCATTCGGTGAGGAACCCTGTATGCAGTCCAAGATTTTGAATCCGACCGAAGAGGCGCTGGTCGGCATCGAACGGCATTGGCTTACCAACTTGCAAATCGCCCTGGCTCAATTCTCGGCTGCACCGGAGGATCGCGCCGCTTTGGAACGTTCCATCCGGCAACTCGACGAACTGTTCCTCCTCGTCGTGGTGGGCGAGTTCAACGCCGGAAAAAGTGCTTTTATCAACGCGCTGTTTGGACAGCCACTTTTGGAGGAGGGCGTCACGCCCACGACCTCCCGCATTCAATTGCTCAAACACGGCAATCAATTTGAACGTGTCGCCATCGAAGGGGGAGTGGATACCTACACCGCCCCCGTTAGTTGGCTGGATGAAATCAACATCGTCGATACGCCGGGCACCAACGCCATCCATCGCGAGCACGAAGCCCTCACGCAAGAGTTCGTCCCCCGTTCCGACCTGGTGCTGTTCGTGACTTCGGTGGATCGCCCGTTCACGGAGAGCGAGCGCGCTTTTCTGGAACACATCCGCGATTGGGGGAAGAAGATCGTCATCGTGCTCAACAAGATTGACATTCTGGGTACCCCTGAGGATAGTGCGCGCATCGAGGACTTCATTATTGAGAATGCGCGCGTGCTGTTAGGGTTTGCCCCCGAGGTGTTTCCGGTATCGTCACGGTTGGCCTTGCGCGCCAAACAGACGAACGATGCCGCCTTGTTGGCCGCGAGCCGCATCGAGGCATTGGAGCAGTATATCGTCACGACATTGGACGAGAAAGAGCGCATCCGTCTCAAGCTGCGCAACCCTATCGGTGTGGCACTGCACCTCATCGACAAATATGCCGAGATCGTGCAGGAGCGGTTGGCCTTGTTGGAAGACGACTTCACGGTCATCGCCGATGTGGAGCGCGAAACGGCGATGTACCGCGAAGACCTGCACCAGCAGTTCCACTACCGTCTTGCCGATGTGGATAATGCCCTCTACGAGTTTGAAAATCGCGGTATGACCTACTTCGACGAGAACATTCGCCTGCTGCGCATCTTCGATCTGGTGAACAAACCGAAGTTACAGGAAGAGTTCGCCCGTCAGGTGGTCGCGGATGTGCCACAGGTGATCGAACAACGTGTTAACGAGATTATCGACTGGGTGGTGGGCAGCAACGTGCGTCAATGGCAAGCTGTGCAGGAACACGTCGTCAGTCGGCGGAACAAATACGCGGAACATCTTGTTGGGCAGACCGGGGGTAGCTTTACTTACGATCGCGCCCATCTGCTCGATACGGTAGGGCGCGTGGCGCAGCAAGTGCTGGAGAACTACGACCGAATGGAGGAGTCGACCCGCATCGCTGCTGAGGTGCAGCGGGCGGTCGCCGGCACGGCGTTGGTCGAGGTCGGCGCGTTGGGCCTCGGCGCGATTATCACCACGTTAGCCACTACGAGCGCCGCCGATTTGACCGGAATTCTGGCTGCCGGCATGGTGGCAGTCTTGGGATTGCTGGTTATCCCATTCAAGAAGCGTGCGGTCAAAACCGAACTGCATGAAAAGATCGCTGCGGTGCGCGAACAATTGATGCATAGCCTGAACACCCAGTTTACGCGTGAATTGGCACATGCACTGCGTGAAATTGAAGCGGCGATTGCGCCGTATACCCGCTTCATCCGTGCTGAGCGCAAGAAACTACAAAATACGCACGATGAACTGACGAATATCAAAAACTGGCTAGACAGCCAGGCGCATACTATCGATACGTTATAGGAATGCGTTGCAGTTTCAGTCATGAATTGACATCACTTCGAGGCCGTGATAAACTAATCTTATACTGGTAAGCCAACTAAAGCGGCGCTTGACTTTCTGGCCGCTTTGAGTATTTTTCTACAAAGGGTTGTATGTATTGAGGTTAAACGACGCTCTATCACTCGATGCGGCAGTTTGGCGCACATACGTTTACTTTTAAAATTTCTATCGCCAGTCCCGCCTTAGTGGAGGAACAAAACCGTTTATGGCTGATAAAATTCGCGTGATGATTGTGGACGATATTGCGGAGACACGTGAACAACTGCGCAAGTTGCTCTCGTTTGATCCCGATATTGACGTAATAGCCATGGCTGCCAGCGGTGAGGAAGCGTTAGCCAGCGTCAACCAGGCTTTCCCAGATGTAGTGTTGATGGATATCAATCTCCCCGGTATGGACGGCATCGCCACGACCAGCAAGATCGTCGACGCGATCCCTACCGTGCAGGTGATTATGCTATCCGTCCAGGGAGAAACCGACTATATGCGCCGGGCGATGATGGCCGGCGCACGCGATTACCTGACCAAGCCGCCCAGCGCCGACGAGTTGCTTGATGCCATCCACCGCGCTTATACGATGCGTCAGAAGATGGGGACGGGGCCACTCACCCCCATCTCGGGGCAACCGCAGGTTGCGACCGCCATGACGCGCACTACCGATGCGAAGATCGTTACTATCTACAGTCCTAAGGGTGGTACAGGGTGTACCACGTTGGCAGTCAATCTGGCGATTGCCATGCAGACACTGCTGGGGGCAGATGCCAAAGTGTGCTTGGTCGACACAAATCTGCAATTTGGGGATGTCGCCATCTTCATGAAACTGCAAGCGACCCGCACGCTTGCCGACCTTGCTCCACACGTACAAGATATGGACTCTGACCTATTGCGGACCATTCTGGTGCCACACACCTCTGGCGTGCAAATCCTGGTTGCACCGGCTACACCTGAGGATGCTGAAGTGTTTCGTGATGACAACGTCGAGGAGAGTGGCGCCAACACACGCCTTAAGACGATCCTGGAATTCGTGCGGCATGAGTTCGATTACGTTATCGTTGATACACCACACCACGTCGATGACGTGATTTTGGCCGCATTGGATGTAAGTGATTTGCTCATTGTCGTAACACGCCCTGTCATTCCTGAGATTCGCGGGGCGCGGCAGTTTATTGATTTGTTACGAAAATTGAGTTACACCATGGATAAAGTCTCGTTGGTCATCAACGGTGTGGACAACAAACGCATGGGCATTCAGCCTGAAGCCATTGAACGCGCGATGATGCCGGCCATGATCCACATCCCGTATGATGAACGTATTGCGCTACGCGCCGCCAATTACGGCGAACCACTTATCCTCAAGAATGCACGAACTCCAATTGGGCAGGCGATTGTTAACTTGGCGACTGAAATACAAAAGCACTTCATGCAAACGGTGGATGAAACCGCTTCGACGAGTGAAGTGCAGAAACGGCCGGGAATAGGTCGTCTGTTATAGTCAAAAGTGGGGAGATGAACTGTGTCACTCTTGCGTAGAATTGAGAAGAAACCCTCGCCTTCGCCAGCAGCGCCTACACCCGTCACGTCTGAACCCAGCGTCAGCGATGCGGCTGGAGAAGTTCAACGGCGTGCTGTGCCGCGTGCGCGGGACGCTTATATGGACTTGAAGACCCGCGTGCAGAATCGCTTAATCACCGAAATGGACCCTTCGACGGATGTCTCCCGCACCAACGAAGTGCGCGCGACTATCAAAGAGATGTACGACGCCATTTTACAGGAAGAAAGCATCATCCTGGGACGCAAGGAGCGCGACGCGCTTTTCGAACAGATTGTGGCGGAAATCCTGGGACTGGGGCCGCTGGAACCACTCCTGGCTGACGAAACCATTACCGAGGTCATGGTGAATGGTCCCAAGAAAATCTTCGTAGAACGCCGGGGCAAGGTGCAACGGGTGAACCTGGCTTTCGAGTCTGACGAACACTTGATGCGGATCATCGAACGCATCGTCGCGCCGCTTGGCCGCCGCATCGACGAGAGCAGCCCCACCGTGGACGCCCGTTTGAAAGATGGCTCGCGCGTTAACGCGGTTATCCCTCCGATTGCTTTGAATGGTCCCACACTGACCATCCGTAAATTCTTCAAAAAGCCCCTCACGATTGAAGACCTGATTCGCTTCGGCACCATCACCGAGGAAGCGGTCGAGTTCTTGCGGGCTTCTGTTGTCGCTGCTGTCAACATTGTCGTTTCCGGCGGCACAGGCACCGGGAAGACGACCTTCCTCAACGTGCTTTCAAGCTTCATCCCCGCGGACGTGCGCATTATCACGATTGAGAATGCGGCAGAGCTACAACTCCGGCAGGAACACGTTGTCACGCTGGAATCGCGCCCCCCCAACGTGGAAGGCAAGGGCGAGGTAAGCATCCGCGATCTGGTGATCAACTCATTGCGGATGCGCCCTGACCGCATCGTGGTCGGCGAGTGCCGCGGTGGCGAGTCTCTGGACATGCTTCAGGCTATGAATACTGGCCACGAAGGCAGTATGACCACGCTCCATGCCAATAATACCCGTGATGCACTTTCGCGGTTGGAAACTATGGTGTTGATGGCCGGCATGGAGTTACCTCACCGTGCAATTCGTGAGCAGGTGGCTTCCGCTATCGATATGATCGTGCAGTTGGAGCGGATGCGTGATGGATCGCGGCGTGTAACCTCCATCACCGAAGTTCAGGGTATGGAAGGCGATGTGATCACCACGGCGGATATTTTCAAATTCGAGCAGACCGGCCTTGAAGAAGGCAAGATCATTGGGCGCTTGCGACCAACCGGGATCCGCCCCAAATTCATGGAGAGAATCGAAGAAGCTGGCATTCATTTACCGCCATCGATCTTTGGCGTAGCGCAACGTGTACGTTACTAAAGCGTAACCTACATCGCGCCTGATGAATAGAAAGGTGAATGAACTATGAGCCCTATAGTGATCATTGGTGGCGCGGTCGTTCTTATTTCGGTGATCTTGCTGGTGGTGGGCCTGTCGGGCAGACCCGCCGGGCAAGAGCTGGTTGAAGAGCGCCTGGGCGACACCGAAAAGAAACCCAAAAAGAAAGAGAAGAAGAGCAAGCGCGAATCCGCCGTTGGGGCAGCCGTAGACCGCGCCGTAGCAGGACGTGGATTTGCGCAAAACCTTTCGACGCAGTTGGCGCGCGCGAACCTCAAATGGACAGTCGGTGAGTTTATCGTGATGACGGTGTTCTTTGCCGTTGGCGCCGGGATGCTCTTTTTTATCCTCAGGCGTATGCTCTTCGTGCCGATTGGCATTTTGGCCGGCTTTTTTCTACCCCGTATCTATCTTTCCATACGGAAAAATAAACGCCTTAAGGAGTTCAATGATCAACTGGGCGATGCTTTGAACCTGATGGTGAACTCGCTGCGGGCCGGCTATAGCACAATGCAGGCGATGGAAGTCATCTCCAACGAAATGCCGGTGCCTATCTCCGAGGAATTTGGCCGGGTGGTGATGGAACTGCAACTCGGCGTCCCGTTCGACACGGCGATGGCGAACCTGATGCGCCGTATGCCGAGTGGTGACATGGATTTGGTCATCACGGCGATGAGCGTACAGCGTGAGGTCGGTGGAAACCTGGCCGAAGTGCTTGATGCCATCAGTTTCACCATTCGAGAGCGGGTGCGTATCAAAGGTGAGATCAAGGCGATGACCGCCCAGGGCCGCATTACCGGCTATGTCATTACCGCGTTGCCCTTCGCGTTAGCTGGCCTCGTCTATTTGATCACGCCCGACTTTATGGGAGAGTTGTTTGCCGATCCCTGTGGCTGGGTCATGATCGTTGTTTCGTTTGTGATGATTGGCCTGGGCTATTTTGTAATTAACAAAATCGTCAGTATCGAAGTGTAAGGGAGGGAACGATGCTACCCGTTATCCTTGGGGGGATCGTTATGCTGGTGTTGGTGGTGGTGTTGATCTCGATGCGTCGGGCTGGTACGGCGCAGAGCCTTGATGACCGCTTGAACGAATTGGCGGCCCTGGGACAATCGGTGACGCTGGAAGAGCTTGAGCTTTCCCAACCCTTCTCACAGCGCGTCCTCATCCCAATGATGGAAGCCTTGAGCAAGATGGCGCAGCGTTTTACCCCACAGCAAACCATCGAAGCCTCGCGTCACAAGCTGGAACTGGCCGGCCTGGCGCACAAGATCAAACCCGCGCAATTTCTCGCTTATCGAATGGCGGCAGCGATTGTCCTCGGCATAGCCTCGTTGACAATCGTCTTTGTCACAGCTTTGCCTGTATTCCAACGTATGTTGATCATCGTCATTGCGTTTGTGATCGGATTTATGCTGCCGACCGTGTGGCTCGGTTCCAAGATAACCGCGCGGCAAACGAGCATCATCAAAGCCCTGCCGGATGCGCTGGATCTGCTGACCATTTGCGTTGAAGCCGGGTTAGGGTTCGACGCGGCCATGTCAAAAGTCGCAGAAAAATGGGATAACGAATTGAGTCTGGCCTTCATGCGCACGGTGCAGGAGATGCAATTGGGCAAATTGCGGCGTGAGGCTTTGCGCAACATGTCCAACAGTATGGACGTTCCTGATATGACCACGTTCGTCGCCGCGATTATTCAGGCTGACACACTTGGCGTCAGCATGGCGAAGGTCATGCGGATTCAATCGGATACGATGCGTATGAAGCGTCGCCAACGTGCTGAAGAAAAAGCCCGTCAAGCACCAGTGAAAATGATGTTCCCGTTGGTGTTTTTCATCTTTCCTACCATTCTGATTGTGTTGTTGGGACCGGCGATTATCAAGATCAAGAACATCGGCATCTTCAATTCTTAACGATAACGTGAATAAGATCGTACGGTACGCATGGAGTGTGTATCGCCAGGTCTTAGACCTTTTTGTTCCACCGCGCTGTGTTGTGTGCAAGCACGTTGGGACCTGGCTCTGTGAGCGCTGTGTGCCAAAAATTCCCCTTTTCGATGCTCCCATTTGTCCCAGATGCGGGCGTCCTAAAAAAGCCTCTGAGAACAGTGGGGGCGATCATCTTTGTGCTGTGTGTTGTGCCACTCCGCTGCGGGTCGCACCTATTCGAGGGGCGTTTCTGTTCGAGGGTGAGATCCGCGATGTGATTCATGCGCTCAAATATCGGGGGGCGAGCGATATCCTCAAACCTCTGGCCGGACGTATCGCCGAAAGCTGGCATCGTCACCATTTGCCCAGCGATGTCCTGGTGCCCGTGCCACTTCACGCTAACCGCGAAGCCAAAAGAGGGTATAATCAGTCTGTGCTGGTTGCCAAAACGCTAGGGCGGCAGGTGGGCCTGCCGGTGGCCAGCGGGGTGTTGGTACGGGTTCGGGATACGGCCTCGCAGACATGCTTGAATCGGGACGAACGCAAGCGGAACGTGGATGCAGCTTTTTCGTGTGTGACATGCGCGCCATTTACCGGAAAGTACGTGACGCTGGTGGATGATGTCGCCACGACCGGCGCCACGCTAGATGCTTGTGCGACGGTGTTGTTGACTTGCGGCGCGCAAAGTGTTAACGCTTTCACGCTGGCACGCGTACCTTGATGCGACCTTGGTGTTGCGGACAATGGTTATCAACGGGCCTGGGAAGGTTGTGTGCTGGGAGGCCCTAACTTTTTTAAGGAGGATTACCTATGGAGATGTTACAAATTTACACACGCAATATAGAGTTGACCGAACGATTACGGGACTACGTCGAGACGAAAGTTGCCAAATTCGAGCGATTTCTTCCCTCGCTCGAAACCATCCGCGTGGACCTCTCCGAAAGTAACGCGCGGGATAGTGCGCGGCGCATGGTCGCGCAGATTACCATCAATGTTCCCAAAGCCATCTTGCGGGCTGAGGAGCGTGCCGGAGACATTTTCGCCGCCATCGATGCCGTGATGGACAAAATGTATCGCCGGGTCGATCGATACAAGGGGCGCAAGACGACGAAGCGGCGGGCTGCCCCGTTAACCGGCGAACCGCTCGAAGCTGTGGCTGAGGAGGCCATCGAAGAAGAAGCGCCGCCCCACATTGTCCGCGTCAAAGAGTTTGAGGTTCACTCCATCACGCCTGAGGAAGCCATTGAGCAGATGGAGCTGTTGGATCACCTTTTCTACATCTACCTCGATGGCAACGATGGCCGTCTGAGCGTTATCTATCGCCGCGAGGCCGGCAACTACGGCGTCTTGAAGCCGGTGTATTGACCCGCGATTTACATACAACTTCAAGGGGCGCGGTTTGTGACCGCGCCCCTTTGCTTACCGAGTTATGTCTCCGGCGCTGACGGTTCAGACACGCTCCCCGGCAGCGGCAGAAGCGTTTCTTCAAGCGCCGTCTCCATAGTTTCGGCGAGCACCAGGTTGAGTTTCTTCAAAATGTTGCGGGGGATTTCCGGCAAATCCTTGGCGTTGCGCGCCGGCAAGATCACCTTCTGCACGTCGGCGCGATGCGCGGTGAGCAGTTTCTCCTTCAGGCCACCGACCGGGAGGATGCGCCCGCGCAGCGTAATTTCCCCGGTCAGCGCCACGTCGCGACGCACCGGACGCCCGGTAAACGCCGAGAACAGGGCGACTGCCATCGTGATCCCGCCGGAGGGGCCATCTTTGGGAATGGCGCCTTCTGGCAGGTGGATGTGGATGTCGTTTTTCTCGAAAACCTCAGGATCAATGCCCCACGTTGCGGCCTGAGAACGCAGATACGTCAACGCGGCCTGCGCCGATTCCTGCATCACCTCGCCCAGTTGCCCTGTGAGGATGAGCGCGCCCTTTCCGGCGATGAGGGCTACTTCGACCGGCAGCAGGTCGCCGCCGTTCGGCGTCCACGCCAGACCCATCGCCAGACCGACCTGATCTTGTTGTTCCAGGTGATCGCTGAGAAAGCGCGGCGGCCCCAGGTACTTTTCGAGCGTCTTGGTCGCAACGGTGGTGAGCGGACGTTTGTCTTCGGCGAGACGGCGGGTGGCTTTACGGCTCAGACTGCCGATCTCCCGTTCAAGATTGCGCACGCCGGCCTCATACGTGTACTGGCGAATCAGCGTGTGCAGCGCCGAGTCGAGGAAGCGCGGTGGGTGCGCCTCCAACCCATTGAGTTCCACCTGGCGCGGGATCAAAAAGCGCTTGGTGATCTCGATTTTCTCCTCCTCGGTGTAGCCTGGAAATTCGATGACCTCCATGCGATCTTGCAGGGCCGGCGGAACGGGATCCAGGATGTTGGCCGTGGTGATGAACAACACTTTGGAGAGGTCATAGGAGATTTCCAGGTAGTGATCGGAGAAATCGTGGTTCTGTTCGGGATCCAGCACCTCCAACAGTGCGGACGAAGGGTCGCCACGGAAGTCCTGGCCGAGCTTGTCGATTTCGTCCAGCATGAAGACCGGATTCAGCGTGCCGGCGCGACGCATCGTCTGGATGATGCGCCCCGGCATCGCGCCGATGTAGGTGCGCCGGTGCCCGCGAATCTCGGCCTCGTCGCGCACGCCGCCGAGCGAGACGCGCACGAACGTGCGCCCCAAGGCTTCGGCAATGGAGCGCCCCAGCGACGTTTTCCCCGTGCCCGGCGGACCGACAAAGCACAGAATGGTGCTGCGGCTTTTCTCCGGCGCCATGCGGCGCACGGCGATGTATTCGAGGATGCGCTCTTTGGCTTTCGGCAGACCGTAATGGCGCGATTCCAACACCTGGGCGGCATTTTTGATGTCGAGATTGTCCTCAGTGAGCTTGGTCCACGGCAGATGGAGCAACCAATCCAGGTACGTGCGCACGATTGCCACTTCCGGCGCCATCGAGGGCATCATCGCCAATCGCGCCAGCTCCTCTTCGACCTGTTTGCGCGCGGCATCGGGCAACTCGAGGGCGGCGAATTCCTCTTGCAGCTGCGCCACGTCGCGGGTGAAGACGTCTGTCTCGCCAAGTTCGTGCTGGATGGCGCGCAGTTGCTCGCGCAGGAAATACTCGCGCTGAGATTTGTCGACCTCTTTCTGCACGTTGGTGTGAATCTGATTCTCCAATTCCAGGACGTCCAGCTCGCGCGCCAGGTGGGCGCTGATCTTCTGCAAGCGCTCGGTCGTGTCGAGGGTCTCCAGCAGGTCCTGGCGCGCTTCGAGCGTCAGGTTGATCATTTGCGCGATGACATCGGCTAGTTGGCCCGGATCGCTCACGTTCATCGCGTAGACGTAGGCTTCTTCGGGGAGGGCCTGGTTCAGATCGACGGCCTTCTCGAACATCGTCAACACAGCTCGTATCAGCGCCTCGACATGCGCACCTTCCTCGAAGGTTTCCGGCAGCGCGATCACGTTCGCCATCAGATACGGCGTATGCTGGGTGTATTCGAGGATTTTTACCCGTTGGATGCCTTGCACGATGGCGCTGGTACTGCCGTCGGGCAGGCGGATCGAGCGGGCGATGATGATTTCCGCGCCCACTTCGTAGAGGTCTTCCGCCTCTGGATACTCATCCGAGTCGGTATCCCGCTGCGCGACAACCACGAGCGGCCAATCTTCCTGAATGGCGATTTCCAACGAGTGGATTGCAGCCTCATGTCCCAGATAGAGCGGGGTCACCATCTGCGGGTAGACGACCAGATCGCGCATCGGCATAATGATGGCCTCGAACGGGCCGTCGTCTTCATCGTGCGGTATGTCTACAAAGTCACCGAACAGGTTTTCCGGTGTGAGTGGAAAATTTTCCCAATTCATTACCTTTTCTCCATTTCATGGGGCGACTAAAACACCCACAATCTTAACAGATTCCAGTAGTTTAGCCATCCGATAAATACACAGCCGGCCAGCACGGCCAGGGTGTAGTAGATGCGGCGGGTCACGCTCCAGTAGCGGCCTCGCCACGCGATCCCTACGAGGTATAGCGCCACAATCAACACGCCGACCAGTCCCAAAATGAACAGCGGAGCCAAAAACGCGAGGTTTGGCAAAGTATCGATCAATCCGGTGATGCCAATCCCCAACATTCCCACCGGGTACAACAGGTTGAACGCGCCGACCCATTGGAAGACGTTGCGCGCTTCGGCGATGATCCAGGGAGCGTGCTCTGGAACGCGGCCCGGCGATCCAGCGACCAGCGCCGAGATGAAGAGCAACCCGCACCCGATCAAGATGCTGAGGTGAAAGGGACGCGTTTCGTACCACGCCAGTTTGATGAAGACCTTGTGCGGGTCGTAATCGTAGAAACCGTATACTGGTCGACCGCGTGCGCCGGTGTGGAAGATCAAAGTGCCTTCTCCGTCAACGGCTTGAAAGACGCCCGGCTCGGTGGCGACGTAAGCTACGCCGTTAAGGTGTAGTTCTCCATCCGCTGTCGCTTTCATCGTGTAGTAACGAGTGAACAGATAGATGATTTTATCGGCCCGGCTGTGCGACCAGCGGCTCTCGCGGTAAGCGCCGGTGAATTCGCGCGCTAATGCTAGGTCGCTGGTGCGCGCTTGCGGTGCAGCCGTTACAGGGTAGTAGTGATCCAGAAACGCTTGCCGGAATTGGCGTCCCGTCTCGAACGGCGTTTTACGATTGTAGACGACAAACGCGCCGATGTTGTGCTCCGGCAAGAAGAAGATCATGCCCTCGAAAAAGCCGGTGCTGCTCCCGTGCCACAGCATACGTTGGCCGTTGCGCGTCCATTCCACCAGCCCATACGTGACACCCGGCAGCCGGGGATCGTGGGTGAATTGCTGGCGGTGCATTGCCTGCGCCGTGGCGGCTTGCAGGATGCGTGTCTCGCCGTAACGGCCATCCTGCAGATGCGCGATCATGAATTTGGCGATGTCGGTCACGGTGGCGGTGAGGCCCACGACAGGCGCGGAAGGAAAGTATTCGTGCAGCGGAACCGGCCCTCTAAGCCCTGGGTAATGGCCGAGCGCCAGATCGGGCAGCCAAGCGTCCGGCACGGGTTGGCGGATGGTCGAACGGTGCATCTCCAATGGCGTCAGGATGTTCTCCTCGATGTATTGATCGTAGGACATTCCCGTCACCTGCTCGATGATGTACCCGGCCAGCGCCGCGCCATAGTTGGAATAGCCAATGATCTCTCCTGGCGGGTAGACCCGCGCGGGCAGCTTGCGGACGATGTACTCATCCAGTGTCAGCCCATCGTTTGGGCCGAACCGGTAGAGATTGCTGAGCTGGTCTTCGAAGCCCGGCGTGTGCGTCAGCAAGTGATGCAGGGTGATCGGCTCGGGGTATGTCGCCGGAATTTGTATATCCTTGAGATAGGCGTTGACGTCGGTGTGGAGGTCGAGGTGACCTTGCTCGACGAGCTGCATCACCGCGGTCCATGTGAATAGCTTGGTGACCGAGCCGGCATGAAACAGCGTGCGGTCAGCCTGCACCGACATCTGGCTGCGACTATCCGTGACGCCGTACCCTTTGGCGAAAAAGAGTTCGCCATCCTTGACCACGGCTACGGCTGCGCCGGGAATCTGGTACTGCGTTAACTGCGCCGTGATGAAAGCGTCCAGGAAAGCCTCCATCTCCGCCGGGTTGGTGGGGCTGTCGGTAGGCGGTAGGCGGTAGACGGTAGACGGTGGGGAGGATGCAGCATTTACAGGTGTCGCTGCCAACAGCATCAGCGCCGCGAGTGCGCCAAGAAATATCGGGCGGACGTGGATTGCTGTGCGGCTGCACTGGTGGTGTTTTACCACGGTTCGTCGTCCCAATCTCCTAAAGGTATGCTTAGGCCGTGTTGTTGCGCCCAGGCGGCGCGCACGTCCGCGACGAGGAAGATCGAGCCGGTGACGATGATGCCGAACCCCGGCGTGAGGCGCTCAAGCGCCGCGGCCAGCGCGTGCGGCGGCTCTGCCACGATGTCGGCTTCCTTGCCCATCGCTGCACATTGCGCGGCGATGGTTTCTGGCGTGGCAGAGCGCGGGTGATAGGAATGGGTCACCCACACCCGCTCGCACAGCGGGAGGAGCGCCTCTAACACGTGCGGCACGTCTTTGTCGTTGGAAGCGCCGAAGATGAGTAGCCAGCGCGTGTCGGGGAACCACGTTTTGAGCGAGTGGGCCAGCGTCTCCGCCGAGTATGGGTTGTGCGCGCAGTCGATGACAACCGGCGGCTCGCGCTGCAAAATCTCCATACGGCCCGGCCATTGCGTCTGCGCCAGCCCGGCGCGGACGGCGGCGGGCGTAGCCCAC
>JAKJAB010000010.1:26953-27182 GCA_022707725.1 Chloroflexota bacterium
GCTGCCGTGGCGATGGCGACGGTGGCGTTTTCCTGCTGGAAATCGCCGAGCAGCGAGAGGGTGTACACGCCGTCGAAGTCCGAGGGGGCGTGCGTGCGGCGCACGGTGAGCGTTTGTCGTTCCAGGTCGTGCTGTAGCGCTTCCCAGGTCCAATCCTGGCTCACTGCGGTCAAAAGGGCGGCACGTTCGGCGGCGATGGTTTCCAGGACGGCCAGGGCCTCCGGTTTCT
>JAKJAB010000110.1:0-3573 GCA_022707725.1 Chloroflexota bacterium
GGCGTTTTCTGGCTGGCGGTTTCGGCGCTCGGACCGGGCTATCCCGCCGCCATCCAACAGTTCACAGTCGAGCCGAATGAGTTCATCCTCGAAAAACCCTACATCGAGCACAATATCCGCTACACACGCTACGCTTACGACCTGAATGACATCACAGAGCAGACCTACTCAGGCACGGGCGTCCTCACCGCCGGCGAGCTTGAGACCAACGCCGACGTGCTGAACAACGTGCGTCTATGGGACTACCGCCCCCTACTGCGCACCTACAGCCAGCTTCAAGAAATCCGCCTTTACTACAGCTTCAACGAGGTGGACATCGACCGCTACACCATCGACGGGCACATGCGCCAGGTGATGCTTGCCGCGCGGGAAATCGACGTAGAGGAGCTGGCGGAACAGGCCAAGACATGGATCAACCAACATCTGATCTTCACCCACGGCTACGGACTCGCGCTGAACTACGCCAACGAAGTGAGCCGCGAGGGCCTGCCTAACCTGATCGTGCGTGACATCCCGCCGGCGAGCGAAGCGCCGGAACTCCAGATCGAGCGCCCGCAGATTTACTTCGGCGAACTGACTAAGAACTACGTCGTCATCAACGCCAAAGAAGACGAATTCGACTACCCGCAGGGTGATGCCAACGTCTACTCGCGCTACAACGGCCCCGACGGCGTCGCGCTGGGCAGCCTCTTTCGGCGTATGCTCCTGGCGACGCGGTTCGGCAGCACGCAGCTGCTCCTCTCGCCAGCCATCACCAGGGACAGCCGCGTCCTTTTCCACCGCACCATCCACGATCGCGCGCAGACCATCTCGCCGATGCTGTGGTTCGACGACGATCCCTATCCCGTCATCGCCGAAACCGCTGACGGCGTTACGGGCATCGTCTGGCTGCTAGACGCCTACACCTGGACCGACCACTTCCCCTACTCCGAGCCGTTGGGTGGCGTCAACTACATCCGCAACAGCGTCAAAGTCTCCATCGACGCCTATACCGGTGAGATCAACTTTTACCTGATCGATCCAGACGATCCGATCGCCGCCACGTATGCGCGCATCTTCCCCGATTTATTCAAACCGGTAGAGGCGATGCCGCGAGTGCTGCGCGAGCACTGGCGCTACCCGGAGACGCTATTCCTATACCAGTCGAATATGTACGCCACCTACCACATGCGCGACCCTCAAATCTTCTACAACCGCGAAGACCTCTGGGACATCCCGCAAGAATTGGTAGAAACCACCCAGCAGGCCATGGAACCCTACTACGTCATTATGCGCGCGCCCGGCTCCGAGCAAGTCGAATTCATGCTCATCCGGCCCTACACGCCCAAACAAAAACAGAACATGATCGCCTGGCTCTACGCCGGCTGCGGCGGCGACGATTACGGCGACGTCGGCATTGTCAAGCTCTCCAAAGACAAACTCGTATACGGCCCCTTGCAGGTCGAAGCACGCTCGGATCAAGACCCGGTCATCTCACAGCAGCTTTCACTGTGGAACCAACGCGGCGCGCGCGTGCTGCGCGGTAATTTGCTCGTCATCCCCATCGAGGACACATTCCTGTACGTCGAGCCACTCTACCTGGAAGCCGAATCCGGCCAACTGCCGGAGCTGGTTCGTATCATCGTCGCCTACGATGACCGCGTTATCATGGCGGAGACACTGAGCCAGGCGCTGCTGCAGGTCCTCAATGGGGACGGCGCTGCGCCAGACGCAATCACCGCGCCCACGGGCGACCTGGAATCTCTCGCCGCCCAGGCCTGGGAACGCTATCAGGCTGCCCAGGCCTGCCTCGCCGCCAACGACTGGACTTGCTACGGGCGCGAGCAGGCCGCGCTGGAAGAAATACTGCGCGCTATGGTGCAGGAACCATAAAGTCACGGGTGTTTTTGTTTGCGGGCTACGCCCGCAAACAAAAACACCCTCTTAAGAGCAGCTTTAGCCGAAAAATTACACGCAAACACACATAATACCGATTAGAAATCACCTGAGGAGGTTACCGTAATGGATTTGCTACAAGTTCGCAACGGGGAAGTGGTCGATGCACAAGGTCGGGAAGTGCGCCTGCGCGGCGCGTGCGTGGGCGGCTGGATGAATATGGAAAACTTCATCAATGGCTACCCCGGCTCGGAACACGCGATCCGCGCCACGCTGACCGATACGATCGGCGAGAGCAAAGCGCATTTCTTCTTCGAGCGCATGCTCGATTATTTCCTCTCCGAAGACGACATCGCCTTTATGAAGGCGCAGGGTGCGACGGTGGTACGGCTTTCGGTCAACTATCGGCATTTCGAGAGCGACGCTAAACCGTTTACTTACCTCGAAAGCGGCTTCGCGCGATTGGAACAGGCTGTCGGTTGGTGCGCCAAACACGGCCTCTACGCCATCCTCGATATGCACGCCGTCCAGGGCAATCAGAACACCGACTGGCACTCCGACAACGGCTCGCGCCAGGCCCTCTTCTGGCAGCATCCGCACTTCCAGGACCGTTGGGTGGCTCTGTGGGAGGCGCTGGCGGAACGTTTCAAGGGCAACGCCGCCGTCGCCGCATACAACGTGATGAACGAGCCGCACACCAGCAACCCGCGCGGACGGCTGACCGGCATGGGTGAACCAAAATGGGAGCAGATCAACGCCCTCTACCGGCGCATCGTCGGCGCTATCCGCGCCATCGATCCCGATCACATCATCATCCTGGAGGGCGACAACTATTCCAGCCGCTTCGCTGGATTCGAGGCCCCTTTCGCCGACAACCTCTTCTACAGCAGCCACAACTACACTCGCCCCGGTTTTGGCCCCGGCTCCTACCCCACCGCTGAATACAACCGCGCCTGGCAAGAAGCCAACTTCCTCGACCACGAGGGCGCCCAATTCATGCAGAAATACAACGTTCCCCTGTGGGTGGGTGAATTTGGCAGTCCGTACAACGGCTCCGCCGCCGAAGTTCCCGACCGGATGCGCGCGCTCGACGACCAGATCGGCGTCTTCGAACAATACGGCGTCCATTGGACCACCTGGACGTACAAAGACGTCGGCGTGATGGGCTGGGTGTATCTCCACCCGGAATCCGAGTATATCCAACGTATCAAGCATAGCCTGGAAAGCAAAATCCTGCTCAACAGCGACTTCTGGATGGGCTGGTTGCCAACCACGCCCGCCAAAGACATCGTCCACACCCTGGCGCACGAAATTGTCGAAACCGTGGGCGACGAAGACATCAGCGTGGAGGCCATCGGGCGCTATCTCACCCAGGCGACCATGGCGACCTACATCGGCGCGCTGCTACAAATCCCCTACGCCAAGCTCTTCAAGGGATTATCGGAGGCCGAACTCGACCGCATCTTGCAATCGTTCGCCTTCAAGAACTGCATCGTCCACCCCCAACTGGATGCAGTGATGACCAAACACATGAAGGGAGCCTGACAATGACCTCTGATTCACGCGTTGGGTTCGAGAGCATAGCGCGATCGACAGCCGAACACGACGGGGTATCGTACGGCTTGGTGCGTGGGCGGGCAGACCGCGCGCGTTACCTGGTCGTCCAGGGTGACGCAACAGGTTTCGCCGGCGATCCGC
>JAKJAB010000110.1:3671-3942 GCA_022707725.1 Chloroflexota bacterium
GCCGCTGGGTCTGCACACATCGGCGGGCTTCGGCGACCGGCTCGGCGTCGCCACACCGGGGCACATCAAAGCGGCAGAACGCTATCCCGGTATTTCGCCGATCTTCGCGCAGCAATCGGTGCGCGAGAACGCCCGCACCGGACGCACGCCGCAGCAGGTGATGGATGACGCGATGTGGGGCCTGTTCCAGATGGACTGGCGCACGCCGTGGGGCGCGGACGCCGATCATCTGAAGGAGACGGGCGTGATGGCGGCGTTCGTCGAGGCGGGG
>JAKJAB010000110.1:3963-9779 GCA_022707725.1 Chloroflexota bacterium
TCTTCACCATCGATCCTGGCGACCACGTCGACAATGAAGCGCACACCGCCCTGCCGGACGCCGTGTCGGCCAAATTCGCGGCGCTGCCCTGGGGGGCGTTGGACGACGCGCCGGAAGCGATGCGCAATCGCTACTGCCGGCAAGCCTTTGCCGCCGGAGACTTCACCCTCACGTTCGATCAAACGGCGTTGGAGCGCGCTGCCGCCAAATACGGGCGCGCCCTCGCCCACACCGCACGGATGTACCACCACATTGCCGCGCGCATGGGGAACCGCCCCTTCGACCTCGAAGTCTCCGTGGACGAGACGGAAACACCCACCTCGCCGGAAGAGCACCTCTTCGTCGCCCTGGAGCTGCGGCGACTGGGCGTGCAGTGGATGAGCCTGGCGCCGCGCTTCGTCGGGCGCTTCGAGAAGGGCGTGGACTACATCGGCAACCTTTCCACTTTCACAGAAGCCTTCGCCCGTCACGCCGCCGTCGCGCGGACGGTGGGACCGTACAAACTCAGCCTGCACTCCGGCTCGGACAAGTTCTCCATCTACGGGATCGCTGCGCAGTTGACGGGGGGCCTGGTGCATCTCAAGACCGCCGGGACGAGTTATCTAGAAGCGTTGCGGACGGTGGCGCAAGTCGCGCCAGTCTTTTTCCGCGAAGTCTGCGCCTTCTCCATCGGGCGCTACGAGACCGACCGGGCCACCTATCACGTCTCCGCGCAACTGTCGAAGGTCCCCGCACTCGAGTCGTTGACCGATGCGGAACTGCCCGACCTGCTCAACCAGTTCGACGCGCGGCAGGTGCTGCACGTCACGTTCGGCTCGGCGCTGGACGCCTACCACGACCAACTAATGGCGCTGCTGGACGCACACGCTGGCGTCTATGAGACGCTGCTCGACCAGCACTTCCAGCGGCATCTTCAGCCATTTTCGATTTTGGATTTTTGATTTCGGACTGTTTTGGAGAAAACATGACAGCGAAAAAGTGGACTCTACACCCAGACCGTTTCTTCGATTCCGATCCGACGCAGCGGGCGGTGGCGCGCGAGCTGTACGCGACGGTCGCCAGCCTGCCGCTCGTCTGCCCGCACGGGCACGTGAACCAGCACCTATTCGTGGATGAATACGCGAGCTTTGGCAGCCCGGCGGATTTGCTGATCATCCCCGATCACTATGTCTTCCGTATGTTGTACTCACAAGGTATCCCGCTGGAAACGTTGGGCGTTCCCCGCAGCGATGGCGGTCCCGTGGAAGAAGATCATCGCAAAATCTGGCAGACGTTCGCCGAGCATTTCCACCTGTTTCGCGGCACGCCAAGCGGGATCTGGTTGCAACACGAACTCACTGAAGTGTTCGGCGTCGAAGAAAAACCGTGCGGTGCGAACGCGCAGGTCATCTACGACCACATCGCCGCGCAACTGGCCTCCTCTGCATTCTCGCCGCGCCGGATGTTCGAGCGGTTCAAGATCGAAGTTCTCTGCACCACCGACGCTGCCAGCGACGATTTGAAAGACCACCAGGCCATCCGCGACTCCGGCTGGTCCGGCATTGTGCTGCCCACCTTCCGCCCCGACGCCGTGGTGAACCTGGACGCGCCCCACTGGCGCGCCAACGTAGACGCGCTCAGCGCCGCCGTCGGCTTCGAGGTAGACAGCTACAACAGGCTCATCCAGGCGCTAGAAGCCCGGCGCGCGTTCTTCGTCGAAATGGGCGCGCGCGCCACCGACCACGCCGCGTTGACAGCCTACACGGGCGAACTCACGCCGCACGAGGCCGAGACGATCTTCGAGCGGGCGCTCAAGGGTGCGGCTACAGCCGAAGATGCCGCGCGCTTCACCGGTCACATGCTGATGGAGATGGCGCGCATGAGCATCGAGGATGGAATGGTCATGCAAATCCACGTCGGTTCATTCCGCAACCACAACCAGGCCGTTTTCGACCGTTTCGGCCTGGACAAGGGCTGCGACATCCCCGTCGCCTCGGAGTTCACGCACAACCTGCGGCCCTTGCTGGCGAAGTACGGCAACGATCCGCGACTCACGCTCATCCTCTTCACCCTCGACGAGGACACCTACTCCCGCGAGCTGGCAACGCTGGCCGGGCACTATCCCGCGCTCAAACTGGGGCCGCCGTGGTGGTTCCACGACAGCCTCGCCGGGATGCGCCGCTACTTCGAGCGGGTGATGGAGACCGCCGGCCTTTACAACACCGCCGGCTTCAACGACGACACGCGCGCCTTCCCTTCCATCCCCGCCCGGCACGATGTCTGGCGGCGCGCCAGCGCCAACTGGGTCGCCGGCCTCGTCGTCCGCCACGTCGTCGAGATGGACGACGCGCGCGAAATGATGCTCGATTTAGCGTATCGTTTGGCAAAACGGGCGTACAAACTGTAGGCAGTAGACGGTAGACGGTAGACAGCAGACAGGGGGAGGGAAACCCCGTCTACCGTCTATCTATCAAAAAAACAAGATGGCAAACAGTAGACCGTAACAGGAGAAAACAACCCCGTCTACCGTCTACTGTCTACCGTCTACGCATTCAACAAGGAGCTTAAAATGGACAAAACTTACCTGAACAAACTTTTCGGTCTGGAAGGCAAAGTCGCTGTGGTGACGGGCGGCGGCGGGGTTTTGTGCGGGGCGTTGAGCCTGGCATTGGGGCGCGTCGGCGTCAAAGTGGCCGTACTCGATCTGTTCGTCGAGGCGGCGCAGCGGGTTGTGGATCAGATTATCGCTGAGAGCGGCGAGGCGATCGCCGTGCAGTGCAACGTGTTGGACAAGCCCAGCATCGAAGCGGCGGCGCAGGCCGTACTGACGGCGTTTGGCAAAGTCGACATTCTCATCAACGGCGCGGGGGGTAACAAACCGCAGGCCACGACCAGCGCGACGGCCTCTTTCTTCGATCTGCCGGCCGATGCCGTGCAGTGGGTGTTCGATCTCAACTTCATCGGCTCGCTGTTGCCCAGCCAGGTCTTCGGCAAGCTGATGGCCGAGCAGAAGCACGGCGCGATCCTCAACATCTCGTCGATGAACGCCTTCCGCCCGCTCACCCGCATCCCCGCCTACTCCGGGGCCAAGGCCGCCATCAGCAATTTCACCCAATGGCTGGCGGTCCACATGAACCAGGAATACTCGCCGGACATCCGCGTGAACGCGCTCGCGCCGGGCTTCTTCCTCACCGAGCAGAACCGCTTTCTGCTCACCGAAAAGGACACGGGTGACCTCACCGCGCGCGGTAAGTCCATTATCGATCACACGCCGATGGGCCGCTTTGGCACGCCGGAAGACCTGGTCAGCACCACGCTCTGGCTGCTCTCCGACGGGGCCAGCTTTGTGACGGGCGTCGTTGTCCCGGTGGATGGCGGCTTTAGCGTATTTAGTGGAGTGTGAAAAGGACAAAAGTGAGAAAAACACACTATGATCCAGTTGCACCAGACGCCAAACCGGGCGATTTCAATATCCGGGCGGGACAACTCAAAATCAACAAAGTGCCCTACCCGGCGGACATCGGGACGCTGATCGTGCCAGAAAACCGGAGCACTCCGTCCCGGAGCGCTCCCGCCACGCGCTTGATTGCGCTGCCGGTGGTCCGCATTCACAGCCCCAATCCCCGGCCCCGCGAACCGATCTTCTGGTCTGGGCGGTTACACCATCCTCGAAGTCGTCGAGGACATGGAAATGGCCCGCATCGCCCTGGGCTATGAGACGCCTATCTGGCCGCCGCACGAGGCGACCCGAGCGGACTGTGGCTGATGTCGCTGGCCAGCGACTTTATGCTGCCGAAGATGCTCACCTGGGGCCATTTGCTGGCCCAGGGCCGCAGCGCCGATTTCAATCCAGCCCGCGATTACGTCCGCGAACTCGATCCGCCGGACGCGATCCTGGGTTCCCCTGTCGCCCTGGCGATCTGGGGGACGGCCAGCGCGTGGCCGACCAAACTCATCCTGTCAGAATTCAGGCAGCCACAGCCCTCGGACGTCCCCACACTGCTGGTGAGCGGTAGCGTGGATTTCTCCACTCCCCGAGAGCACGAGTTTGGAGTGGCTGGGCTATTCCAGCATCAGCGGTGCGAGAGGCAGCTACCCGTGGGGATTGCGCGATTGCCGGGCCGCTTCCGGGCAAAAGAGCGTGTGGGCCTACGGCGGCGACGATGACGGCAGCCTGCTGCTCTGCGGCGCGGACTATCCCACCAGGTTGATGACGTGGATGTACAAGTACACGCCGATTGATCTCCGCTATGTGGCAAAAGGGGAATACAGCGCCAAAGTGTGGACGAATCTGGCGCCGGGCGCACAAGTGTGTCTCAGCGTCGCCCAAATCGAATCGGGCAACTGCGTGCGGGAGGATCACTGGCCGGCCGTGACGGATTACCACGGCGTCTGTCGCAGTGGACAGACGGGTGAGTGGGAAGACCTGACGCTCGATCTGCCGAATGTACCGGGCCTGGGCAACGTCCTCGGCGAGCGCGTGTGCATCGACGTGCAATTTTGGGGCGGCGAACCCGGCTCCGCAACGCGCCCGGAAGGCGCTTACGTGGATGACGTGCGCCTGCAGCTCTGCCCAGAAGGATTGAGCACATATTGCGCCGGGACGGGCGGCGAAGCTACGCCAACGACGATGGCATCGTGCATCACACCGTCACAGGCAGCGTAGTTTCCGCGCCGGAGGTCGTCACGCCGCGCAAGACCTACTACCTGCCAGGCTTCGATATGCCCTCCGGGGCCGTCGCGTGGCCGAGCCTTGCCGTCGCCGAACAGACGGGCGTCGCGTACCTGGCTTGGCGCGAACCGTACTGGGTGCGCCTCAGCACGGGGGGTATACGATGCAGCACGAGACGTGACACGCTTATTGGAACAATAGAACATGGAGCGCGCCACTGCGCAAAATCAATGACAGGGACACCTTCTACTCCGCTATCGTCACCGCGCCGGATGGGCAGGCGCGCCCGGCCTACGAGACGGAGCCGGGCAGCTTCCCCCTGCGCCAGGCCACCCACGACCTTTATCCCGAACCGCAGCGCGATGGATCCATCGTACTGGCCTACTCCGGCGGGGATGATAGCTTCGTGCTGGCCTCCGATCACTCCATGTGGCCGGGCCACTCGCGCATCTACCGCTACGTGCGGAAAGACGGCGTCTGGTCGGAACCGTTGAGCGTGGCGGAGAACACTGCCAACTAGGGTATACCATTACATGTGGGAGCCGCAGCGGACACATCGTTGATCCGCTACGTCTACAGAGAAGGTGGGGCGACCAAGATACGGACGGAAACCGACGGCATCCTCTATTTCAGAACTGCATCTATCGGTGGACAGATCGCGTTGTACGGCGTGGAGATGCTACAAGATACGCGCATTTTCGCGGCGCTGGATGCGGACAAGGCCGGGTCGCTGAACGCCACGCGCCTGGCGGCGTTGTCGGTGCGGGTGACGCTGGTGCGCGTGCCGGAGGGCAATGATGTAACGGAGTATTGCCAGGCCGGCGGCGATGTGCGCGCATGGGTGATGGCGGTGATGGGCGATGACACACGGTTTCCGCTGCGGGTGGTGATCCCGCCGGACGAGGCGATGTCGCCAGGGCTGGCGGTGCCGGCGGGGAGGTGGCAGCGGATGGACGATGGGAGCATTGTGGTGGTGTATGCGTCGGCGGAGGAGATGGCGGTGTGCAGGGAGGCGACGAGAGTGTGCGAGGGGAAGGTTAATTTCGTGGTGATGACGGAGGTACTGGTGCGACCAGGTTCTTCCGACAGGTGGTGTTGCATAAGGGCGTGTCGTTTGGCGGGGTATCTGGGAGGCCAGGACAGACAACCTGCCCTGAATGTCACG
>JAKJAB010000111.1 GCA_022707725.1 Chloroflexota bacterium
CCATTGGGTTTAACATGTTCAATTCTTTATGATTGAGCCTGAAGTGGGGGATCAGGAACTAAAATCAGTTCTGGCATGACCATAGGGCCACATTCTATGGCGGCAGCGCCCCATGACCATCCCACACCAAATCCCACCAGCAATAACCTATGGCTGTTATTACGCAAAGACTCTGTCAGGCTACACGTCAAGGTTAATGGAATAGAGGCTGAACTTGTATTGCCATAATCTTCGATGGATGTAACGACTTTCTCGGCGGGCATTTTTATACGTTTGGTTAAATGTTGAATGATAAAACGATTCGCCTGATGCATAACACAAAAGTCAATGTCATCTGTCGTCCATTGGGCGCTCGTTAGCGTTGATTTTACAAGCCGTGGCACCACATGCAACGTGAAAGAGAAAACCTCAGCCCCATCCATATACAGGTCTTCATCGCTACGGAGGTTCCCTTTTTCGCGTTCGACTCGTTGAGAGGTGAGTTCTGTTCGAGGATATCTTGATGCACCAGCAGCAACCATCAAGTGCTCTTTACCTTTCCCATCTGTGCCCAAGTCAAACCACATCTTAGGGGCAGTGGGGTCTTGTTCCAGAGCGGTCGCTGTGCCAGCATCCCCGAATAAAAGCGCGGTAGAACGATCCAGTGGGGATGTTAAATGTGTGATGGTGTCGCCTACAAGTAATAAAGCACGTCGCGCAGCACCTCCGGCAATTAAACCTGAAGCCATCCAGAGACCATAAATATAACCAGAACACCCAAGATTGACATCGTAAGCAATACAACTGGTCGGGAACCCCAGACGTTCTTGCAAAACGCAACTTGTTGGCGGTAATACATAATCGGGTGTTTGAGAAACAAAAATCAGTATGTCTATCGAATCACGTTTCCAACCTAGTTCCTCAATCAACCGGTTGGCTGCAGCAAAACACAAGTCAGAAGTACATAAACTACGCGGGGCAATATGACGCCGATACACACCAGTATTTTCGCTAATCTTCTCTACCTCTGACTCGCCAAAGGTTAACGCATCATCGGTGAGCGTTCGCACAGATGACGGGACAGCAGTCGCGACCCCGACTGGTCGCACCCCGGATATTTGAATAACTGTCATTATCCGCTCCTAAAATGTAATTTATTTACGGTTCAGCATGGTTTTCTACGAGAGCTATCAAATCTACTACTGTTTTACACTTAGACAATTGAGCGGGTGGTACCATAACGTCAAACTCCTCATCCACCATAGCAATGAATCCCATGACCGCCAGTGAATCCCATGCCTCAATATCCTTCAATTCCTCGCTCCCTGTCAGAGTACCAGGATCTAGTTCAAGTAAATCGTCTAGTGACAGTAAAATAGTTTCACGCTTGTTCATTGTTATCTCCTAATTTTAAGTTTGAAAATAAAGTTAACTACCCCTGAATGCTTCCATTGTCGCTTTGCCCGGATGGCTGATGCCTTCGCGCGTGAGGAGTTTCCAGACCGTCAGGATGACGATCTTGAGGTCCAGCCACAGCGAGCGGTGATCGACGTACCACACGTCCAACGCGAATTTCTCCTCCCAGGTGAGCGCGTTGCGCCCGTTGACCTGCGCCCAACCGGTGATCCCGGGCCGCACCTCGTGACGGCGGGCCTGCTCCGGCGTGTAGCGGGGCAGGTACTGCATCAGCAGCGGGCGCGGGCCGACCAGGCTCATGTCACCTTTGAGCACGTTGAAAAACTCCGGCAGCTCATCGAGGCTAAGACTGCGCAAAAAGCGCCCGAATCTTGTAAGCCGCTCCGCGTCAGGGAGCAGGGCGCCTTGCGCGTCGCGGGCGTCGGTCATGGTGCGGAATTTGTAGAGGGTGAAGGGTTGGCCGTGCAGTCCGGGGCGCTGCTGGCGAAAGAGCACGGGCGCGCCGAGTTTGAGGCGCACCAGGAGGGCGATCACCAATAGAAACGGCGCGAGCACGAGCAGGGCCGGGAGCGTCACCAGCAGGTCGAAGAGGCGTTTAAGCGTCGGCGAGTACAATGGCTTATCACCCGGCTTTTACTCAGGCCAGCACCGTATAAACGTCAAACTCAAGCACCCGTCGCCAATCGCTATCTAATGTCACAACGGCCTTAACCCCCAACCTTTCGGTCTCGGCTAGAATGAAAGCATCTTGGGGAAGCAAATGATAGGTCGTAATGAAATATCGTAACCGTTCAGGCAAAGGTTCATCAACGCCCTCTGCAGTGAGGTCTTCCGGCTGCACAGGTGTCAGGGGGATGGTCGCCAATAGGTCATCAAAACGTGCAATATCCGAGAACCCATCGCGCAAGAGTTCGGGTTGGCGTTTATATACCGCCAACCAATTCGGCAAACGGGAAGCGGAGTCCAGCGATTCCCAGACACGCCGCAAATGCCGCGTCAAGATAATGTGATAACATTCCTGCAAAACCGGTAACGGAATCCAGGCCACCATCTCCAACGCAGCTATGTATGGCCGCAGACGGCGTACAAACGCCTGCACCGCCATAGCATGAGGATTATCATCGCCTGGGCGTAGGGCCAATAACAAGGAGCTATCAATGACGAGCTGTTGAGGCAAGGGAGCTGCCGGATCGGCAAGATCGTAACGCGCCATCAACTGATCTCTTGTATCTCTGCCCAAAACGTATCATCCTCAGCAGGCAGCCCATCGAAAAGCGCAGCCAAACCCTCTACCGGATCGCCAAGACGCTGTTCGAGACGGAGCGCCCTGGCCACCAAGGCTTCCTGGCGTTGGCGTAATGCTGGCGGCAACTCGGATGTGGATGTTTCGGCTTGTAAGCGCCGGTACTCTTCGAAACCGATTAGGACAGCCATCGGCTCGCCGCGACGTCTCAGGATATAGCGCTTGCCACTATATTTGGCCTGCCCCACCAACTCGGCCAGCTTACTCTTTGCTTCGACCATGCTGACATAACGGTCCATTTGTTTTCTCTTACAGGTCAGGATGACCATATTATACACTGTTTTCGACAGGATGGACAGGGTTTTCAGGATGAGGACTGGCCTGGGTAGGGCTGTCGATTGTGGGGCGCGCCGAGTTTGAGGCGCACCAGGAGGGCGATCACCAACAGAAACGGCGCGAGCACGAGCAGGGCCGGGAGCGTCACCAGCAGGTCGAAGAGGCGTTTAAGTGTCGGTGAGTACAACTGTTCGTCTCAAACTGTGTCGCGTGGTTCGATCACTGCGAGCATGTGCCGAGAGTATTGCCACGCATCTTTGAATTCGGCCCATAATATCTCGATGGGGCCTTCTGGCAACGCCGGATCATGAATCCATACAGAGGTCTCGGTCCAGCCTACTACGACAACAGCGTGTAAATAGTCGACTCCTGCCTTTTCAGCCCAGTAAGTCAGCGATCCGGTCCGCAGAAATGCGATAAGTGATATTCCACGATCAAGCCGTTGCTGCAAATCATCTACTGTGCCCTCAAAAGGCCAGCCCAGAAAGCCCAATTCGCTCAGACGCAATAGATTTACAGGATGCGCGCCGGAATAAGGCTTCGTCTTGATGATGCGGCGCACCTCTGCTTCAGTGACCTTTACCTGCCAAGATGACAAAACCATCACGACACAGGCCGCCAGGCAACTGGCGCTATGCTCTTGTTGATGATGTTGTAAGCGAATGATAGGCGATTTCGGCATGGCGCTCCATCTCCTGTGGCGAAGAAGGATAGGACTGTTCCAGTAAAATAGCCCCGCTGTCAATATCTACGGCCAATTCACCGATCTTCTCACGATGCTTGAATTCTGGAAAGGCGCAAAACACAGGAACTTTCCAGTACGGCGGTTCGCCGAGGAACAGAATAGGATCGCCTGCCGAAAACATATTACCCACATTCATCAACAGGTAAACGTTCGCGTTCTGACGCGCTACAAAGGGCGTAATCGTACAACGAAAAGTGACTTCCATCCGGTACCGTACTTCAGCCTGCGCCGAAATTGGCGGCGCCGCGATCTCGCTTTCCAATACGGTTGTCTCTTCCATCTCAATCACCTCCTGATTTATCACCGGACGACTTGAGCTGTCCAAGAGCTTTCTCAGTTTCAACGGTTACATAAAGTGTGATAGCAGCTCAAGCTGCCTATAGTATACACTGTTTTCGACAGGATGGACAGGGTTTTCAGGATAGCGAATCGAGCAGCGCGATCCATTGTTGCACCACGACGGGCATACAGAAGCGTTGGCGGGCGGCGCGGTATGCGTTTGCCCGTTTCTCATCGATGCTTGCCGGATTTTGCGCGATGCGCCTGAGCGTCTCTGCCAGGGCGCCGGCGTCGCCAGGCTCGATGACCCACCCGCAGTCGTGATCGCGCACCACGGCGGCCAGGTCGGATCGATCCGGGCAGACGGCGAGGATGGCCTGTCCGGCGGCCAGGGCGCTGTACACTTTGCTGGGGACCGCCGAGTGGACGGCGGTTTCTTTGAGCAATACCAGGCCGACGGGCGCTGCGGCCATTGTTTGCAGCCATTGGTCGCCGTCCAGCGGCCCGCCGAAGGTAAACCACGGCGATAGCCCGTGCTCTTCGACTGATTTGTTCAGGTTTTGCGCGCCGGACCCTGATGCGCAAAAGCGAAAGTGGAATGAATTGCGCCCGGCCTCGTTCAGGGCCATCAGGCCCCGAATTAGCGTCTCCGTTTCGTGCAGCATGCCGAGATTTCCGCAGTAAAGGATCTCGAGCGGGTACGCTATCCTCTTGCCGGGGGGCCGGGGGAAGCCCGCGCAATCGGCGCCAACCGGGATCACGCAACTTTTGTAGTCGCTCCCATAGGTCTCGACGAAATAGCGTTGAATTCGGGCGCCCAAAAAGACCGTAGCGTGAGAGTGGGCCAGGGCAGCACGGGTGAGAGCGGAGAGGAGGCGCGCCACGCCGCCGCGAGGTTCGATCTTACCGGCTGCCACGAGAGAATCAGGGTACACGTCGTAAACCAGATTGATCACACGACAGCGCCGTCCGGCAAACGCGGCGAGAAACCACGGCGCGTAGAAGGGGTTGGTGGTGACGATGAGCACGCTGCCTTTGGGCGCGAGCACGCCGGAGCGCAACAGGTGGAACAGCATCCCCACGTACATCCGCAAGCGCAATGCGAGCCGCGCCCATGCGCCGCGCGCGGAACGATAGGTGTCATTCGAGACCGCCGACACTTCTTCAACCGCGAATCCGGCCTTTTCCAGTTCTGCCAACCACGCCGTCCAGAAGGCCGACGCGCCTGCTCCGCCGACACAGCTAAAGACTCTGACTTGTTTTGTCATCGCCGGTCTCTCGAGACGCGATAGGTTTCGCCGGATTGCCCGCCACGATTGCGCCCGGCGGGACATCACGCGTGACCACTGAACAAGCGCCGACCACAGCAGCCGCTCCGACGGTGACGCCGGGGAAAATAAATGCGCGGGCCGCGATCCAGGCGTTGTCGCCGATGGTGATGGGATGCGTCACGGACGGGAACGCGGGATCCGTATAGTCGTGGGTTGCCGTACACAAGGAAGCCCCCCGGCTGACGATGGCGTTCTTGCCGATGCTGACCCGAGCGGCGTTGTAACAATCCACGTCATCATCCATACAGCTAAAGTCGTCCATTTGGAGATTCCACGGCGCCCATATCTTCGCGCCGCTGTAGACCTGCACCATACGACCCAGGTCGGCGCCAAAGCAGCGCAGAAGACATCTGCGCCACGCCCCAAAATTCCGTGGTGTAGGCCTGAAGAACAATGCGCTTGCAACCCACCATAGGAACCTGGCGATGCGGTTAGCCAGGGAAAAAGGTGTGCGAACGCTCTTTGGCTCAAAACGAAATGACATAACGAGCTATTTCCCTCAATCCAGACGAATATCCACGGGCATAGGGGCGGCTTGCGGCGCGATCAGCCACGTGTAGACGGCGATCATACGCCGGGCGACGGATTCCCAGGTAAAAGTTGTGCTAACAAGATGTTCACCCCTCTGCCCCATCTCGATCAACTGAGCGTTTTCGAGAGCGAACAACTTCTTTAGCGTTTCGGCTATGCTGTTTTCTGTAGGCTCGGTAGATAGCGCAGCGCCGGCCTCGAGCGCCTCGGGCAGATGGCATGCCGGCGTCAGGATGGCCGGCAGGCCGAAGCTCAACGCTTCCAACGCCGCCATCGGAAAGCCCTCGCTGTAGCTTGGGAGGATGAAGGCCGAGGCGTGGTGGTAACAGGCGTCCCTGTCTTTGCCATACTTGGGGCCTAACCACACCACATTAGAGTGAAAGGCGTGTTGTTCGATGAGCGCCAGGACGTCTTTGCTATGGTCGTTTTCATCCGGGCCGACGATGGCTAATCGCCACGGCGCGCCCGCTTCCGCCGCCCGCCGCCAGGCATGGAGCAGGGGCAGCAGGCCCTTTTTGGGATGGATGCGGCTTAGAAAGAGCAATATCGGGCGCCCCCGCCACGCCTGCGGGAAGGGCCAGGGCAGCGCTTGCCTTTCCGCCACAGGCGACGGGACTTCGACTCCGTTAGGAATAACAGCCACCGGCTGTTGCAGGCCGAAGGCTCTGATGGCCTGGTACTCGCTTTCGCACAGCGCGTGCAGGCAAGCGGCGCCGCGCAGATTCCGATTCTCGTAGAGCAGTCCCGCGATTTTCTTCTTGAGTCGCGCATGCTGCAAAGCCCACTCATCCAGCATCCCTCTTGGCGAGATGATGCGCGGGATACCTCTGGACTGTGAGAATGCGCGAACGGTGCGCGAGTGAGGCAGCCAGATCCCGTTCAGATGGATGACGTCCGGCGGGTACTGCAATAGGGTTGATTTGGCTCTGAAGGCAAGCCAGGCCGGATAGTCAACCGCGCGCAACTCTCCCCACGCGGCCCGGTCTGCATTCAGATGCGCACCGGCAGGGGCAAACACGCTGACCGTGTGGCCTGACCTGGCAATTGTCTTTGCCAGCGAGCGGACGGAGTGAAACAGCCCACCGCCTTCGCGGGATAGCGAATTGGTAAAGACGGCGACTCTCATGAACGCTCGTCCACAATCCAGCGCCGCTTTCCCGCGCGGTTGACAGCCACATCGGCCACGACATCGATAGGACACCCGGCAAGGGCGGGGTGCAGGTCGCCCAGGCGGCTGCGAATGCGGGATTCCATCGCCTCTGTCATAGCGCCGGCGGCCAATCGCAGTCTCATACTATCATTTTTAACGACCAGTTGGATCGACCAGACCGGTTCCTGGTGAATGCAGTGGAAAAGCCCCACGCTGTGGACGACACGGCCATCCGGCATTTCCAGCGTATCGTTGACCCGCCCCTTGATGGCGGCAAACCCCTGCAACACGCCGGAAGCGCCGGCGTTTGCCCCTTCGCACGCATCCCCATTGCGGTAGCGAAACAGGGGCAGGTAGCGTTCCGTCAGGTTCGTCACGAGCAGGGGGCCTGCTGCGCTATCCCCTTCAACCTCCAGCAGATGGCTCCACCAGAAGGTGCGATAACCGGTTGTATCGACACGCTCATACGCGCAGACGCCGAAGTCCACGCCGCCGTACTCCATCACGACCGGGCATCCGAAGAAGCGTTGCAGCGTCTCGCGGGAATCGGGTTGCGGGAACACCTCTGCACACGCAATGCAAAGTTTGATTCCCAAATCGTCCGCTGACCTGCCTGCTGCCATGTTGTGACGGGCCATCATATCGAGGGCGCACGAGTAGCCGATGACGATCTGCGGCCGGAAGCGGCGTAGCTCATCGAAGTAAGTTTTCGAACGCTCTGGTTCGACGTGATAGGCATCGACGCGCTTGTAGCCCAATAGCCAGTCCTGGGTTTTGCGTCTGAGGTTTTTCAACCGGCCTTTGAGGCCCGCGCCGAGCAGGTGGCTGTGTCCCCACAGCAGAAAGACTTTGCCGTCAGGCGTCATGCCATTGTGCAAACGCCCCACCCATTGGTTGACCGCTGTGTGCGCGACAGCCTCGTTCTTCCAGCTCCCAAAGCGCAGCGGATTGCCGGTCGATCCTGCCGTCATTAACTCGTGGTGCGGGGGTATATCTCGTTGGAACTGGTCACGATGCGCGATGAGCGTCTCCCGCGTGAGGATGGGGACGGCCTGACGAAACATGGCGATGGATTCGAGGGTCGCGGGCGCATCGCCGCGGGCGACCAGGTTGCGGTAGTAGGGCACGTTGTGGATAGCTTCTTTCCAGCGCTCTTGCAGAAGATTGAACTGCAGTTGGGCGATCTCTTGAGGATGGGCGGCAAGCCAACGTACCTCAAGCTGCCGTGCTTGTTGAATCCGACTTGAGAAAACAGTTTTTCTAAACCAACCCGCTGTATCCATAATCAACCTCGATTATCGCCAACGCTCTCCGCTACTACAGCTATATCTGCGCTATAAATCCTTGATTCTGAGTTGTTGGGTATTGGCTGGTCCAGTGTCCATCGAGAAATAGATGGCACCACAACTCAAATGCGACAAAAATCCAAAAGGCTTCAACTTCCATCGGTGGTGAAAACGAGAGGCGACGCCACCATGATTCAAAAGCTTTTGATGAAAACATACCTCTGGTGCGGATGCCAGGCAAGATAAGGTCTTCCATTATTTCTTCAAACAGCGGTGCGCTAAAGAAAGTTCGCAAGGGAATCCCAAATCCCATTTTGCGTCTATACGCAAAATCAGCCCCAAAGTATCTTCTCGCTATCTGCTTGAGGGGTATCTTCGTCGTAAATCTTTCCAGAACAACAGAAGATCTTATTAGGTATTTTGAAGGCAGCTTGCCCCATAAATCCAGCATCTCGTTGTCCAGAAAGGGCACACGATTCTCAATGGAATGGGCCATCGTCATTTTATCTTGCCGAACGAGAAGATCTACCATATAAGTTTTTAGATCGTATCTCATGCAGTTTTTTACAAAATCATCGCCTGAATTGTCGAAAAGCGCACGTCGATACTCCAAGATTTCGGGAATGTCTGTTTCGGGCCGTAACTGGTGGAGCATTCCACCAGAGACAAATGCTGTGCTAAGAATAAACCAGTCCACTTTGTCTAGATGTGGGTTTTGTCCAAACCGGGTGGCAAATCTATCTTGGACATACCGCGGCATTTTTTCTACGAGTGGAGCGACAAACCTGGCGACGGATCTGTATCGTCCATCAGCATATACATAGCGAGGGTAACCTCCCAGAAGCTCGTCAGCGCCTTCACCACTCAGCAGAACGGTCATCCAGTCTCTTGCTCGCTGCGCGAGAAGGAATATGCCGAGAGAATTTGGGTGATTCAGCGGCTGGTCCAAATGCCATGTTCCTGCTGAAAGATTTTCAAGGAAGAACCGCTCATCCAGCATGTACTTGTGGCAGTCAATTTGAAATCGATTGTGAACGCGATCGATGTAAGGTTCCTCGCTGTATTTTGGATCCTCTAGAAGAATCGATATCGCGTGAAGGTAGGTACCGGCCTCTTCTGAGGCCATCATAGCGACGAGAGAAGAATCGATTCCGCCAGACAGCTGACATCCAAGGACAACGTCACTCTGTAACTGGCGTTTTACAGATGATCGCAAGGCGTCCTCTAGCTGAACGACAACGGTATCTTTGGAAATCCGAGGGCTGTTTTCAGAAACAGGATATTCCGACTCGGTTCTAGCTTGTGTTGGCGAGTTTGACAGTGTGTTGGTCAGCATTTTCAGACTCACCACC